>JAISCC010000039.1 GCA_031265845.1 Treponema sp. | reverse complement strand
CGCGGGGGTCGCCGCCGGGGCGGGGCGGGCCGGGGGGGCCGCCGCGCCGCGCCGCCCCCCCCCCCCCCCCCATCGGGCCGCCTATTATCAATCGACGCTCCAAGAACTGCGGGAACTGGATGCGCTGGACGGAGAACTCAGTGACTTCTATAATTTCCGTAATTATGATATTGTCACGATCGCGTACGAGCATAATTTCGCGCTTATGCGGCGCAGTCTGTATCCGGGGACGCTCGCGGGCAAGTATATAATGCGGAACCTCGCCACAGGCGAGGAAACGTATATCTGCGGCAGTTACACGAAAGAGAACCTAATTTCTTTTATGGAGGAGCCTTTTGAGTGGTTGGACGCCGATACCATCCGCATTGGGGAAATTTCTGACCGACTTGATAGAACGGTATATGATGCTGCTTATAATGGGTATGACTGGGAGGTGAAAGAGAGAATTCCACCAGATGGATGGACATGGAAAAAGGACCGTTGCCCGATGTAACAGTCCTTTTTCGGATGTCTATCGGCTATAGTAAGCCGCGTCCGCTAGCTTGTCGCGTTCCAGTTACAGCCGTTTGCGGCGGCTGTCGTCAGGGCGAGTTGGCAGTAGACCGATCGGGGTTGACCATCGTAAGAAGCGTTAGTCCCGGAGGGTTCCTTCCATTTCGCCTGCGTACTGCCTCCGCCGTCAAGCGAAAGGGCGTCTGCGCAGCCAAGATACTTCATAATCTTGTGCAGCTCGAAGATGGTCGGCCCGCCGCTATAATCCGGATCTTCTTTCGTGCCTCGCTTGTGCAAACGCGGGAAACCAAGAACTATCCACAGATGGAAGCTCGGTAATGTTGCCGTTAAAGCCGTTCGGCGCCGCCTTGAACCTATTGTCGGTAGCGGTTTTGATAGCGGCCGCGTTGGCATAAGACCCGCTTAGCATCAAATCAAACCCGCCGACAGCCCAGACAAAATGGTCCGGGGAATTCACGGTCGGCCATGTGCCCACTCTTTGCACCAAATGAATAACAGGCGAATCAGAACCTGACTTCAAATAATACATGTAGTCCATTCGAGTGGTAACGTCATTAGCGCCGGCCATATTGGTATCCCCGCCCGTCCTGACCGGGAAGTCGTCCTTGATGTGGAACGCGGACATAAACGCCGCCGCCAAAGAACGAGGCGTTAGTACCGTAATAAGGCCAGTTGATTGTAGTGGTTGTGCCTACATTTACCACCGTCATGTCTTCCGGCGAGCATACAAAGTATTTCGCGACCACCGTTTTAGCGCCCAGCTGCGACACGTCTCCTGATGTTAACGACTGTTGAACAAATTTTGCCGCTATGGTAAATCATCCTTTAGATTATTAGAGCTGAGAATGTCACGCCTGAACATTAAGAGGTTGGGGCCCGCGCCTTTTGCCGAGAATGTGATGTAGAATTGAAATAAAATGAACATGCCGCTAGTAGACCCAAAGCCGCTTGGCGCCGGCAATCTGACGCGCGGCGCTGTATAGTTACGACGAATATTCCCGCCTGTCTTTCTTGCGCCTCCCGATCATTTTATGCTATAATCAATATAGTAATAAAAAGTAAGAAGCGTTAAAATGGAGTGGCCGGAATGTTCAGAATTCATGCTTTCATCGTGTCGCTTGCGACGACGGCGCTGTTGGCATCATGTCAAACGCTTGAAACGCCATCCATTGCCAATGTTACAGATGCCATAACGTCGGAACCGTCCGCTACGGTCGCCCCAGTTCAAACCGGGTCCGATCCGGTTGCTTCTGATATGGTATATACAAATGCGTCATATACAGAGGCATCGCGTATATAGGGACGGCGTATAAAGGTATCGGGGACACGTTCGCATACGATATGGAAGGCCGAACCGGGCATTGGATGTCCGGAGCGGAGGATCTGGATACCTACTATCAATCAGAACTCCTGAAATTGCGGGAGATGGATCAGGAAGAAAAAGGCAGAGACATATATTGTTTCCTCAATTATGACATTGTCACAATTGCGTATGAGCATAATTTCGCGCTTCTGCGGCGCAACACGCATACAGGAACGTCCGCTGGCGAGTATATAATGCTGAACCTCGCGACAGGCGAGGAAACGTATATCTGCGACAGCTACACGCGCGAAAAAGGCTGGCATTCCGGCATGGACGAAACATTTGAATGGCTGGACGCCAACCGGCTCCAACTCGACACGATCACCGGCGATAACGGCGCCGAGCGGCTCAATATTGTTTACGACGGGAGCGGCTGGCGAACGGAAGAAGCGCGTCCGCGGTAATTGGACGCGCCTGATACTGTCGCGCAGGGAAACGTGTTTTACGAATCGGTTCCCGCCCAATCGCAGTTGGCCGCAACTGAAGTTGACAGCGCAATTTCGCAGAAAACTTTCCTGCCGTCCCCATCGAAAGATTCGTTGGCGCCAATACCCGTTTTCCATTTCGCCTGTGAACTGCCGCCGCCGTCAAGCTAAAGAACGCCGGAACAGCCAATATACTTCATAATCTTGTGCAACTCGAAGATCGTCGGCCCGGAGGTGTAACTTGGCGAACCCGACGTACCGCCGGAAAAAGTCCCGAAAATAACTTCTACGCCGCCGTTGATTGTACGACAGCCGATCGCGGTTCTGGGCGTTGAGTTGGCATAACCGGGCAGCCAATTATCTGTGATGTTTCCCGCGTAAGCGTCCGGGCTTGACGAGAATCTGGCGTCGATAGCGCTTTTGAATACAGATGAAGACGAGTACGTCCCGCTCATCATAAGATCGAAACCGCCTATCGCCCATCTTGTGACTCCGCCGGACACGCTTGGTATCGTGTTTGTTCTTTGCGTCGTGAATACGGCGTAAGAACTGGTGGATGGCAAGTAGACGCAATACATACAGTCCATCCTTGTGCTGGTATCGCCTTGATCGGCGCAGTTGGTGTTTCCGCCAGTACGTACCGAGTTCCCGTTCCAAATGTGAAAAGCGGCCATCACGCCAGCGTTGCTTCCCGCAAAGAATGACGCGTTGCTTCCGTAACGCGACCAGCTGCTTGCGGGATGCGAATCATTGATGTTGATTATCGCAATATCATCCGGAGCGCAAACGTAAATCCTCCTTTAGATTATTAGAGCTGAGAATGCGACAACCGAGCATAAAGAGGTTGGGGCCCGCGCCTTGTCTTTTAGTTCCGAGTATACTTTCTTAAGTCTCTGCTTGTAATATATGACAGATTGCCGAGACTGTGATGTGGAATTGAAATAAAATGAACATGTCGCTGGTGGACCCGAAGCTGCTTGACGCCGACAAGCTGACGCGCGGCAAAGTGGCAATGGTTTACAATATTCCGCCGCATATGCTGGGAGACTATTCCGGCTCGTCGTTCGCCTCGCAGGAGCAGCAAATGCTCGGCTTCCTGACGCAAACGATACTTTCCCGCGTCACGGCGTACGAACAGGAACTGACGCGCAAATGCGTCACGCGGGGCCGGCGTATCGACGGTTACGCGATAAAAGGCAATATGGACGCCATTCTTCGGGCTGATTCGGCTACGCGAGCCGAGGTTTATCAGAAAGCCATACGCGGCGGCTGGATGACGCCGAACGAGGTGCGGAGCCTGTACGGTGAACCGCCGGACAAATCGGGCGGCCGGCTGCTCGTCTCGCGCGACCTGACCACGCTGGAATGGTTAGTCGAAAATCCGGATAAAGGTAATTTTGCGCGAACCACGCAAAATTCACAACAGGCGTCGGCAAGTAGGGAGGTTTGACAGATGTCTCACGCGGCGCTTTACAAGATGTGGTTGGCGGCGTATAAACACGCCGAGGAAGTTTGCGGATCCAAGCAAACTTCTGAATTGCCCAAATGCTGGTGGCTTTTCAGCCAGTTCAGGGGAAATTTTGCTTGGTTCAAGCAAAATTCATTGGCCTCGTCGAAGCCGTTCTCTTTAAGATCGTCCGCGTAGTCGCCGGTGGTTTCCTTGATGGCTTTCTCGTTTTGCGCGGCCTGCTTCCCCAGCGCGTCCTGCCGTTTTTCTGCGGTACGCGAGAGAGCGCGGCATTGAAAGCGGCTGTATTTTCATCACGAAAAGCGGCAGACCCCTTGACCGCTCCAACGTATGGTCTGAAATGAAAAAGCTGTGCGCGGCGGCGAAGTGCCGGAGGGCAAGGTGTTCCCGCACAATCTGCGCCGCCTGTTCGCCCGGCTTTTTACGGCGTTGAGAAAGACGTGATACTCCTCGCGGACATCCTCGGACACTCCAGCGTGGACACGACGCGGATATAGCCGGATGGTGCAATCGTTTCAGCGACGATATACGTCCCGTTTTCAAGACCCGAAACAATAATCTTTCCCGCCGTATCGGTTTTGTAAGTACGATTTTTTCGCCGCCCGCGCGCTCCACCGTGAATGTAGCTCCCGTCAGCGGCGCATGGGAAAATTCCTCGGTCTTTATAATCTCAATTCCGCTCAAAGGCTTGTCGAGGAACTCCAACGAGAGCAGCCTGCCGCCTTGCATGACGATGATCTGCGGTTCGCTGTCAACCGCGCCCGCGCCGCCATGGCCGAGCAGCGTCACATATAAAATCCCATTTTTGGGCGCGGTAAACATGCCACTTTCGGTGAACACCTGGCTGTTCGCCAGAGATGGCGCCGTCGGGGTTACGGCGCGGAGCCGCTTGTTATCAGCTGATCCAATAGCTGTATTTGCTAATTGAAATTTGCACCACTCATTATAATTAAGATCCGCCGCACGCTGCTCACAGTTCGCCTGATCACGGCGTTTTTTGTTTGGCTGGCGGTTTTTTACATTATAATGAGTGGTGGACTTTTGTGGTACAAATACATTTGCGCACACTATGGGTAGAAAGCGGTGCATAAATTCCTATACGCCGGAAGGCAGGACGGAAATCCATAAGAATCTCGAAAAGGCAGATATGACCGTTCTGCGCTACCTGATGAGGAACTCACTCGCGTGCCGTTCTATTGAGTGCAATGACAACAGGCTGTCACTATCTTCGGCGCAAATGAGCAAATGCGCATTAACAGGCAGGATTTTAGAGATTGGCGATATTCACTGCCACCATAAGCCGCCGGTTGCTTAAAAGGCGCGGACACTTACCATAATCTGATAATTGGTTGCCTTGACTCTCACAGGCTGATTCACGCCACAAACGCTGACACTGTCGCGAAATACATGGAAATTCTCAAGCTTACGCCAAAGCAGTTGAAAACCCTTGAACATCTGAGAAGTCTTGCTCACGTTGTGAGTTGTTAGAATGAACCGCAGTATAATTCTTGATGTAGAGTCGTATGAGCTGAAAGGTTCATGTACGGTTCAGGCAGGGGGGAAAAGGAGAAGATAATATCAAATCCTTACCTATCGGCACTGCTCGCGCTCCATTGCGGACACAAATTTACATCCGCGATTCGCAAAGGCAGCGGTGCACACCTTTGGCAAAACCTGTATCGACATGACGCTCCCCACCACGTTTCTTGAAATATGCTAACCTCGTCTCATAGTATGGTTAGTTTGTCAACACTCCCATAGTCCAAAAATCCATGGAAACATACAGACGCATATCTTAAAAGAGCAGACGAGACGTTTGGCCGCTCGGACACTGTGGTGTTGAAAGCGTTCAGACACTTGAGTATTATACGCAAAAGCCCCAAAAACTATAGGACAAATATTTCAAACCGATGATATTCTTGCGCGGAGAGAGTTCGAGACAATAAAAATTTCTCTTGACATTTTGTGTGTCTGATGATATATTCAAATAAGTTGGGTTGGGGATATAGCTCAGTTGGGAGAGCGATGCGTTCGCAACGCATAGGCCGAGGGTTCGAGTCCCTTTATCTCCATGGGATAGAGGGTTTAAGTGGATTAAATTGTCGGGGGCATAGCTCAGCTGGGATGAGCGCTTGACTGGCAGTCAAGAGGTCAGGGGTTCGATCCCCCTTGTCTCCACTAAAGAAACCCTGTGACCATGCCGGTTACAGGGTTTCTTATTTCTTTCATACAAGAAGTCAGCAGCATTAGGGGAGATAACTTCCAAAATGTGATTTCGAGGCTATTCCGCCGCATTCTCGTTGTCAGCGCATCGTACAGCATGGTTGCAACCGTGTTGCTCCGTCTGTTTATCGCGACTGTATACGAATTAATGGTCGTCATTATCCTCGAATGCCCCGGATGCTTGCGCACAGTAGCTATATCTACCCCGTTCGCGATAAGTATTGAGGCATGAGTCTGCCCTTATGGATAATAGCGCCAAACCCGCAGAACTCAATAATATCAAGGTTTTTGGGGTTTGGGCGGTCAAACCACCGCCACCGTTATTACCCAAATCTAGGCTTGTTCCGCAGTAAAAATACCAACTTGTCACATTAGGAATAAAATTTCAGCCCCGTAGAACGGAAGGATTTCGCAGGTAAGACGGCGGCGAGCTTAGGGTCAGACTGGCAAGCGAGAAAATCCTCGTAGGCGTCATTTGTTCCGCAGCGCTCGCTCACCGTCAGTCTCGGCGTAAAAGAACCGGACAAACTCCCATTCACCCTCGCGACGGCCATGAACCACATCACCAGCGAGACGGATTTCAACCCCACAGAAGGAATCATTCACCACGCGGAGGGCGTTAACCTGCTCCCGACCGGTAACAGTCTGACGGGTATCGAGCAGGCGCTCGCGCCGCTTACCCCACCTAGCCGAACAGGTTCGGCGAGGCCCTGGTCGGGTGGGGAACCGTTCTGCGGCGGTATGTTGAGAGGGTGAAGCCGTTGTACGGCTTCGTCTTAATCAATCCTGCGCCGACCCTCGACCTGTCCGGCGCCGCCAGATTATAATATCAAGCGCAACAAAATAGAGCATACCAACGCACTTCGTGATAGAATTGGAGTGCCGGCACCAATAAGCCGCAAGTGTATTTGTCAACTATAATGAGTGGTGGAAATTTCAATTAGCAAATACATGCATAACGGAGAGTCTGCTTAAAGGCTGGTCTCCCGAGCGGATTGCGGGTCGGCTGAAGCTCGCCGGCGAGATATTTAGTATCTTTTCCAGTATTTACAGATGGCCCGCCGAGGGGCTTTTGCTGCACTCGGCAGAACTTAGATCGAATCTTCGCAGGTTTCGCAACCGCAAAATGGCGATCAAGGCGGCTTGAATTTGGCGGTTTTCGGACAAATTCAAACAGCGATGAAGAAAGCGGCTTGATGAATTTTGCGTGAATCGAAGCATTTTGCGTGAACCAAGCAAAAATGCGATGCAAAATTCAGATGTCGTCGAATACAGCATCAAGCGTCGGTTAAAATGACGTTTCGTGCCGGCGCGAAAAGCATCCGGCAGCAGGAGAAAACCGTGCCGCACCATCGCGTCCGAGACGGCGGTTGGGAGGTCGATACGATTAGTTTCGGCGCATGGCCGGGACACCGTACGTTCTGACGGCAAACGAGCAGAAGAGCCGATGCACTGCGATGGTTCTGCCGAAAAATATCAAACGCACGGAGGTTGCGCGAGCGTTTGAGTTGATTTTCAGCGAAAAAAGGCTTCCGCTCAAAACGTGTATTTATTACTCCAAAAATCACCATAGCGATATAATTAAAATCACCCACCCCCAAAACGAAGACCGCTTAAATTCGCGCTTTGTTTTGGGGTGGGTGATTTTTTCAATTATATTGGGTGGGTGATTTTTCAGTTGACATTTACGACTTGTACCTCGACGGAACGCTGATCAGGAACGCCCATTACTTTACACTGAAAAACGCCGGGATAAACATGGTGCGATTCGCGCCTGAACCCGCGCGAATCCTTAACCTGTCACTGGCAATGGAAGTCAGCTAGGAGGCTGATTGAGATAGCGCTGTAAACAGAAGCCGGACGGGGGAGCGCTCCCGCAAATATGAAAGGGGTCAACGATTGTGAAAGTTAAACAGTATACGATTGGCGATATGACCGTCAACTTATTTGAGAGTAGGCTTGAACGGTTTAATCGTGATAGATGGTACGTCACAGTCGCCGCTTCAAATAGACCGTTGTGCCGCGGGAGTAAAGAAGATTGCTTGCGTTATCTTGACAGCAAGCTGTCAATGGAGGTCAGCTAGGAGGGCGGGAGGAAAGAGGGGAGAATGATGGACTTAGACCGCATGATTGAGCGCGATACGCCGAAGCGGCTGGAACGCATACAGGGATTGGGGCAGTCTTAATTGGCTGGGTCCTATGGGCGAGGGAATTTTGCTTGGTTCACGCAAAATTCATTTGTCCAAATTGCGCCAGAATACTAAGCCGAGGGCCGCTAAATGACGTCGGCAACTATTGTTATCATTGCGGCCAAAAACTGGATTGGGAGGATACAGGCAAATGACTGACGAACAGATTGTAAAGCTCTGGAAGAGCGATTCCACACGTAAGGCGTGGCTTAATGCTTACAGATGCTGGGGAGTATGGCTTCGAACGCCGGAACTGAGGCTGACATACTACAAGTACGACTTATCAGACGGACAGCGGATCATAGTCTGCGAACATGAAGCCCCTTAACAGGCTGCTTGTAAATGTCAAGCGAAAAATCCACCACCCAATATGAAATAAAAATCCGCCACCATTAAAACGAGCCGCTTAACTAAGCGGTCTTTGCAAAAATGATAACGGATTTAAATCGTATTGG
>JAISCC010000026.1 GCA_031265845.1 Treponema sp. | reverse complement strand
CGTCAGAAGAACACATGAATATGCTGCGTAGAACGCCGAAACGGATTAAACGATATTTTCTTGACCCAGCCATAGCTTATGCCGCTGATGTCTAAATATATATTGCCGGGTCAGTAAATTACAAAACAGTAATGCCGCAATTCCAGGCGTAAATATTTTGGCGGCGCTTACAATTATACTTCAAAGTCTTTTATTCTTGACAGAAATCTTACCGGACTGAGGGATGCCGCAAAAGGGATTGTTTCAATAGTCAGCGGTTCGGTTAATTGGAATAAAATAAATCTTGAATTACCGGCGGTCTTTTTATCTGCGGATTCAATTATTGATGTGAGTATTCAGGGCGGACGCTTATATACATTTCCCGCAGTTCAATATAAAGTGCAAGAAGTTGCAAGAAAGAAAGCCGCCTCGCCTTCAGACTTTGCCACAAAACTGGAACTGCCTTTAACCGACCCCTTGACTATTGAAAAAGAACAGGAATATACGCTGCGGGTCATTATAAAAACACACGACATGCCCTGTAGCGTTGTTTTTTCCAGTCCTAAAGGTAAAACGGGTTTTGAATTTGCGCGGATAGAATAAATATGATTTACAACCACAAAAGCGCGTCGGTCTATTGTTTCTCATCTTATTTTGCACAGTATGTATATACTCAAAAATATTGACAGGGAAAGGATATTACAGTAATTCTGGAAACCATAAATTATTTCCTATATTAACAGGATTAACTTATATTATGTATTTACTGACCCGGCAATTGTAATGCAGACATCAGCGGCATAAGCTATAGCCGGATCAAGAAAATATCGTTTAATCCGTTTCGGCGTTTTATGCGGCATACTCATGTGTTCTTCCGTCGCCGCCCTCAACGCTTCTTTCGTCCGCTTCGGCGTCTTCGAGACCATCCCGCATTTCACATCCGCATTGACACGCTCGTCGGGATTTAAATCAGGGCTGTACGGCGGCAGATAAAATAACGCCGCCCTCTTTTTCTCCTCCTCTGCCCAGTCGCTCAGCGTCTTGCTGTGACGCGCCTTCGCGTTGTCTAACACCAAAAACACTTTCCGCTTTTTCCCCCGTACTAACCGTTCCACAAGCTCCTTGAGCTTTTCCCCGTTGGCGCTTCCCTCGCGTAGTTTCCAGTATACTTTCCCCCGGTTCGTTACCGCCGATGCCACGCTCACGTTTTCCTTCTTCTCCGTCCGGTTTACTATCGGTGTCTCCGCTCTCGGCGCATGCCCACGCCCCCGTACGTCGCACGCTTTTACCGTTGTCTCATCCCCCCAGTGTATGTCCGCTTTTTCCCGTTTCGCCCGCTTCTTTATCCTAGGATGCGTTTGTTCCAGCCATTCCCTCACTTTCCCCCCGTCCCGCTCATAGGCGTACCTCACCGGCCTTTGGGGGGTGAAATTCCACCGCTTTAAGCATTCCCCCGCCGTCCGTATCGGCATATCGACACCGTACTTCCGCTTTATCGCCAGCCTCACCGCCTCCCGCGTCCAGAGGGCGAAATCAAGTTTCAACTGGTCAGGACATTTGTCTTTTATTACCCGTTGTATGCCTCGCTCCTGTTCCGGGGCAAGCGTCCGGCATCGCCCTCCCCCGGTTCCCCGGCGCCGTACGCAAAACACCTGTCGTTTCTCCCGCCCCTTGCTGTTCTGCCATTTATTCCACAACGGGTAATTTGATTGCCGAGAACACCCGGTCGCCTGGACAATTTCAGCGGGGCCGTATCCGTTTTCTTCCATCCGTATGATTATTTTCCGCCGTTCGCTGAGCCCCTCGGCACTCAGCCCCCCTTCCGTCTTCCTTTTCCATGCGAATACTATATCATATTTTCTTTATTATATCTATATTAGTATTGCCGGGTCAGTAATTGTTGATTCTACGCATGATATAAATGGTGAATCTATGCGTAATGTTGATACAGCAATAAATTATTTAAAACAACATCAAAGAGGATTAAAAATCAATAGTCTTATTGATGTCGAAAAATATTTAACGCCGGTCGGGAATTCACACGGTGTTTATACACATCTTGGATGGGACCATATATATCCAGATGATGATAATTGCCACGAACAATGGATGATTAAAACAAATACTCGCTGGTTAATTCGCAAAAAAATTTTTATGTAGCTTTTTAGGGAATCATTTTAATTCTTTTCTAAAAAACATGAAACGCGATAGTTTTGCCGCATTGCTGTATTATGTGCATATATTAGGCGATCATGAGCATAATACTGCAACGACAGCATATACGCGAATACCAATAAAATCTTTTGACGAGCAAACAAATGATCCAAAATGGCTAGGTTGATATGAATATGACACACATTGGAAACCTCAAACTACTATTATTTCAGAATTAAATAGACATATTCCAATATTGTTTAAAGGGCAGGAAAATACAATCTATTATAAAATATAGTTAATGGGATAAATTGAACTTTTTTACCAGAAAACCAGCAGGAAAAAGCAAAATGGATATTAAACCTTCTTTTTAATAATGCGCCATATTTGTTAAAGGATGAATCCTTTGCGAAAGGTTTTTATAATGAAATGTTAAAATAGGATAGCCCTGCAAAACGTCCTTCTTGGCAGCCGCAAGGATGACAAAGGGCTATATACTGGCGAAAATCGCCGATTGCAGGAAACGCAAAGGCGCCAGGCGCCTCTTGAGGTAACGCGGGAGTTGCCTGACATCATTTAACGAGCCTCGCTATCTTTGACGGGATGAGTAATCCGAACTTTTTCAGTTGCCCTACACTCAACCTTGCGTCTCAGATGGCGTTCAAGAAGGCGGGTCATGCGGGCGGTTTTTAGGTTTTTTACGGTACGCGGCGCGGGCTGTCAGTCATGCGCCGTATAGCGGCGTTTAGTTTTCGTCTGCCGCAAAGCGGCGGGCGGGTGGATTTTGAAAATCGCGTTGAGGGCGCGATAAAGGAGTAATACTAATGAAAAAACAGATTATGAGACTGGTTTTGCTATGCGCGGCATTCGGCCAAAACCAGACCGGCAATGCCGCCCCGGAAAGCGACTTCGAGGTAAATGTTAACTGGGCCGGCTCCGGCTTGGTCATCACGAAGTATACCGGCCCCGGCGGTAATGTTGTCATTCCGGCGAAAATACAGGGCTTCCCAGTCCGGGAGATTGGCGAGAAGGCGTTTGAGTATTGTAGCAGCCTTGCCTCGGTCGCCATACCGAACTGCATTACGGAGATTGGCTAGGGTGCGTTTTTGTACTGTAGCAACCTTGCCTCGGTCACTATACCGAACAGCGTTACGAAGATTGGCGAGAGCGCGTTTGACGACTGCAGCATCCTTGTAACGGTGAATATTGCGCCTATTAAGCGCGAATGGGGCGGGAGCAGCTTCTACGATTGCCCCAAAATCAGCCCTGCGTCCCACGCGGCGCCCAAGAGGCCGGGGTATTGAAGATTTCACCTTGGAGGCGTTGCGTATGCGGGGGAAAAATCCCCGGCGCCCTTGACACGCGCCTCCTATTATGCAAAAATGAACGCATGAACATAAAAGATTTACAAGAAACAGCCGCGCTTGCCCATCTCAACCTTACAGACGAGGAACTCACGGCGGCGTTTCCGGCGTTTGAGCAGATGCTCGGTTTTTTCGCCGCTATGCAGTCCGCCGACAATGACGCCGAAGCCTTTTCCGTTTCCATCGCCGGGCTTTCCCATCAGACGCATACGGTCTCTTCGGACTTCTTCCGTGAAGATGTCTTGCAAGCCGCGCCTCTTGAAGGCGCGGCGCGAGATAAGAACGAAAAGCTCCTTGAGAATGAAGCGTTGTTAAACAACGCGGGGGAGCGGGACGGCAGATTCGTAGTGATACCAAACGTCTTATAAATAAAAGGAAGAAACCATGCGGGAATATACGGAGTATTTCAAAAAATGGGAAGAAAAGATAGGCGCATTCATTGAGATTGACGAGAAAGCGATAGAGAATAGCGGTTTCAAGGGCGCCGGTAAAGCAACCAGCGAAATGGCCGGTGAAAAAAGTGAGAAAAAACACGTGGCTGGCCTGCCATTTGCGGTGAAGGACAATATCGCGGTGAAGGGACGCTCCATAAGTTGCGGATCAAAGTTGCTGGAAAATGTCAAATCTCCCTACACCGCAACGGCGGTCAAAAAGCTGGAAGCGCAGGGCGCGTGGGTGATCGGGAAAACCAACCTTGACGAGTTTGGCATGGGGTCTTCGACCGACAATTCGGCGCTCAAGAAAACGAACAACCCGTGGGACGCAAACAGGGTCGCGGGTGGGTCATCAGGCGGTTCAGCGGCTGCGGTCGCCGCAGGACTGGTACCCTTTGCGCTTGGTACGGACACGGGTGGCTCCATACGCCAGCCTGCGGCGTTCTGCGGCGTTGTGGGACTAAAACCCACGTATGGCGCCGTGTCCCGCTTCGGGTTGGTGGCCTACGCTTCAAGCCTCGAAACAGCCGGCGTGCTTGCCGATTCTGTGGAACGGTGCAGGGTGGTGTTTTCGATCATACGGGGCAAGGACGAGAACGATCAGACCAGCGTTGAAGCGCCCGCAAAGGCGCCGAAGCCGGAAGAAAGGAGCGGTGCGCCGCGGATCATCGGCGTACTGCCTGCGGAGTCCGTGGCAAAGGCAATCGCGGCGGTTGCGGGCGGCGGCGCGGACAGCGAACAGGCGCTTTTCATTGCGGCGCAAGCCGCCACACTGGAAGAAGAAGTGCGCAAGAGTTTTGAGACGGCAAAGAAAAATCTCGCCGCTCTGGGACACACCTTGGTTGATGTGGAGATTCCCAGCCTCAAATACGGAGTGCCGGCGTATTACGCCATCGCCGCGGCGGAAGCGAGCGCGAATCTCGCCCGTTTTGACGGCATACGCTACGGCAAACGCCCGGATTGGGCGGAAAACCCCGATGACCTCATTGACAAGGCGCGGGAAGCCGGTTTTGGTAGCGAAGTAAAGCTCCGCATCCTGCTCGGCGCCTTTGTCCTGCGTTCTGGCTTTCAGGATCGCTACTACCTCCGCGCCCAGCGCATCCGCGCTGGCATACGGCGAAACTTTGAAGCCCTGCTTGGCGGCGCGGACTACGCCGGCGACGGCGTACGTTGTGACGCCGTTTTGCTCCCCGTGTTTCCCACCCGCGCCTTTGACCGCGGGCCATCGACCCTGTCGCCTTTTGCCCAGAAAGCCGCAGACCTCTACACCTGTTGCGCAAACCTCGCGGGGCTTCCCGCGCTCTCTTTTCCCGCGTCTGTGGAAAATGGGTTGCCTGTGGGAGTTCAGCTTTTGGGACGTGCCTTTGCTGAGTCCACGCTGTTGGATATTGTCGACGGATATGAGAAGGCGCATCCGTTCCCGCATCCATCAGGATATGAGCCGTTCTGGGATTAAAAAATGCCTGTGCATCCTCTTGACATTTTATTAAAAGTTTGTTAGAGTGTCATTCTACCTACAAAGTAGGGGCCGCTAGCTCAGTTGGTAGAGCAACGCCCTTTTAAGGCGTGGGTCACGTGTTCGAATCCCGTGCGGCTCATTTAATCCGGCGCTGTATAATCGCATACGGCGCCGTTTTTTTGAAATTTAATGAGGCTGTTTCAAAGCCAACCCGAACGTAGTTCGCGTTTTGGAACGCCCGATTATTTGTCGTTCTGTTGGATGAAAGAAAAGAGAGCGAATTTAAAAACAAAAGTGAGCAACGCGAACACTTGGGGGGCAATTCCGATTTGGTGGATCGCGGCGGAGTTGTTTGCGGATTTTCGCGCCAGCGTCATGTTTGCCTTTTCGCATTCCGATACATCGGGGACTAATAGTCCATAAGGGTTCTTTTCCACTCTAACCCAGCCTTCTTCACTGTCTTTGGGCGGCGTTTCGGCGGTAAATCACGGTTCCCATAGCCTCCGTTTCTTGTTTATTTTCATCTCGTTTTACCTTTTTACCTTCAGCAAACCATTCCTCATTCACTTGTCAATATTGGGATTATTATCAGTAAATGTCTTGCTGTCATGGACAGGAACGGTCATGTCACGGTCTTGATATACAAATTGATTATGTTGGTATAGACATAAACGCCGCATGGGATAAAACGAGAATTATATATCCGTTAAATGCCATAAAACAGCAGAGTGTATTTTTTGAATATAGAAAATAGTTATGATTATCAGCGCAAGCGGAAGAACGGGCATTCCCGCATATTACTCAGATTGGTTTTTTAACAGGATAAAGGAACGCTATGTTTATGCGCAAAACTCGATGAATATACACCAAATCAGCGACATCAATATTAACCGGATGTTGTTGATTGTATTGTCTTTTGGCGTAAAAATTCAAAACAAATGCTTAATAAACTTCATTTCATAAAAAATATGCGTACTGAACTTGTTCCAAAACGCGAACTACGTTTTCTGGTTTGTTTTGGAACAGCCTCTACTATTTCCAATCTACACTTAATCAATATAATAAAAATTATGAATTCACAAATATCCTGAAAGGACATGCCGGGAAAGTGACATTCAGGTTTATTTTTATAAAAAATTTACGAAAGATATTAAATGGTTTGAAATCGACGAAATAACAAATAATGGTTGTGTGTATTGACAAACTACAGTCGTGGGATAAATGAATAATAACGATCTCGTTAAACAAAGTCGGCAAGCGGCAAAACATTGCGGAAAGAATTTTTTGAAAAACAGTTTTTCATACCTTCGCATGACAGTCCCGCTTGCGCTTCGCCGCCTGCAAGCGGATCAGGCTGCGGTTTGGCTAAGTCATTCCGCGCCCCTGTTGCGCAGGGGAACGCTCCACTCCTACGGCTCACTTCACCTCATTTCGCCAACCCTAAAAATGCCGCGCATTTTTCTATCCAGCGGGCCGCAACCGAAGCGTTAAAACCGGCGGCGTGGAATCAACGCAGTTGAGCGATAGGGAAAACTAGACGAGCTTTACAAAATATGCTATAATTCCTCTAGTTTGGCGCCTGCGCCGCCTGCAAACGCATTTTTGATGCGCATGACGCTTCGTGTACGCGAAGCGCAGATCAGTGTTGCGGCGGCGCCATGATAAAACCTGAAGCTGGCAATGAAGTTGAAAGGAGCGTAGCGGCTGTCGATGAAAACCATGAAAAAAATAGAATTGGAAAAAGCGTACAATCCGAAAAATTTTGAGGAACGCATCTACGGGCAATGGAAAGAAGCGGGCTGTTTTCAGCCTCGCGGAGAGAAAGACAAGAAGCCTTACGTGATGGTTATCCCGCCGCCCAATGTAACGGGCGTTCTGCACATGGGTCATGGGCTTGATCATACGCTTCAGGATAGTATGATGCGGTTTCACCGCATGAAAGGCGAGCCTGCGCTGTGGTTGCCGGGAACTGATCACGCGGGTATTGCGACTCAGAATGTGGTTGAGAAACGGCTTAACAAGCAGGGGAAAAGCCGCCGCGACCTCGGACGCGGGGCGTTTGTCGAGGAGACGTGGAGGGTGAAAGCCGAACATCACGCGGTTATTTCCCGACAAATGGCGCGTATAGGCGACAGCGTGGACTGGTCGCGGGAACGCTTCACCATGGACGAAGGGCTTTCCCACGCCGTGCGCGAGGTTTTTGTCGCGCTTTATGAACGCGATCTTCTTTATAAGGGCAATTATCTGGTGAACTGGTGCGTGGGTTGCGGCACTGCGCTCGCCGATGACGAGGTGGAACATGAAGACACGCCCGGCGCAATGTACCATCTCCGCTACCCATACACAGACGGGTCCGGCTTTCTTGAGCTTGCCACCACCCGCCCGGAAACCCTTCTGGGCGACACTGCGGTCGCCGTACACCCGGAAGACGAGTGCTATGCGGCGCAGGTGGGGAAAACCGTGAGCCTTCCGCTTACGGAACGCGCTATTCCGGTGATTGCCGATATGTATGTTGACCGCGCTTTCGGCACCGGGGTGGTAAAGATCACGCCCGCCCATGATCCCAACGACTGGGAAGTTGGCAAACGCCACCATTTGCCGGTGATCAACATCCTCACGCCGGAGGGCAGGCTTAACGCGGAAGTCCCCGAAAAATACCGGGGTTTGACGGTGAAAGAAGCCCGCGAGTCGGTGTTGCATGATCTCAAAGAAAAAGGGCTTTTTATAAAAGAAGAAGCCGTCACCCATGCGGTAGGCCGCTGCTACCGGTGTCATACCGTAATTGAACCGTTTCTTTCCGAGCAGTGGTTTGTGCGCATGAAACCGCTGGCGGACAAGGCGCTTGCCGCCTGGGAACAAGGAGAAATAGTGTTCTACCCCAAAAAATGGGAAAACACCTACAGACACTGGCTTCTCAACATCAAAGACTGGTGTATAAGCCGCCAGCTCTGGTGGGGACACCGCATACCCGCATGGTACTGTCAAACATGCGGCAGGACCATTGTTTCCCGCGAAGACATCTGCGTGTGTCCCCACTGCGGAGGCGAAGCGAGCCAGGACCCGGATGTGCTTGACACGTGGTTTTCAAGCTGGCTGTGGCCATTCAGTACGCTTGGCTGGGAAAACGCGGGATGCGATGCGGAAGATTTTCGCCGCTTCTACCCCACCTCGGCGCTGGTGACGGGGTACGACATCATCTTTTTCTGGGTTTCCCGCATGATCATGGCGGGGCTTGAGTTTACCGGCAAAGCGCCGTTCCGTGACATCTTCATTCACGGACTTGTGCGCGACAAGCAAGGGCGCAAGATGAGCAAGTCTATGGGAAACGGTCTTGACCCCGTGGAACTTGTTGACGAATTCGGCGCGGACGCGGTGAAATTTACCCTTGCGTTCCTCTGCGCCCAGGGACAGGACATCCTGCTTGACAGGGAAACGTTCAAATTAGGCTCAAAATTCGCCAATAAGATATGGAACGCCAGCCGCTATATTCTGATGAACCTTGAAGGCAGAAACCTCGTGGAAAATCCTAAACCGCTCCCCATCGACACATGGATATATTCCCGCCTCAACAACACGGCGAAAACCGTAACCGCGGCGTTTCTGTCCTACCGGTACAACGACGCTGCAAGCGCGGCGTACGAGTATTTTTGGAATGATTTCTGCGACTGGTACGTGGAAGCTACGAAACTTTCGCTCCACAGCGGCGCCGGAGGCGTTGCGGACGAGGAAAAGGATCGCGCCGCGACCGCGCTTTTGGCTGTGCTTGCGGAATCGCTTCGGCTCTTGCACCCGCTTCTCCCCTTCGTCACCGAAGAAATCTACGGATTTTTGCCGAACGCCAACGGGCTTCTCATAACAGCCCCCTATCCCGAATATGACGAAAAAAGAAACGCGCCGGAAACAGAGGCGCAATTCGCCTTTCTGCAAGATATAATCCGTTCCATCCGCACCCTGCGCAGCGAATGCGCCGTGCCGCCTGAGAAAAAGATAACGGCGCTGATCAGGGCGGCGGAGCGGAGCGGCTTTGAAGATGTCCTCGCTGAAAATGAGGGGCTTATAAAACTGCTTGCGAATATCGGGGAGCTTGCGATAGAAAACGCCGAAGCGGACGGGAATCGTCCCAAGCAGGCGATTGGACTTGCTGGAACCGGCTTTGAAGCCTTCGTCCGTATCGCGGATGCCGTTGATCTTGACTTTCTCAAACGGAAATTTTCAAAGGAACTTGACAAAGACAAGCAATTTATCGCATCATTAAAAAACAAGCTTTCCAACGAGAATTTTCTCCAGCGCGCGCCGCCTGAACTTATCGCCGGGGAAAAGCGAAAATTGGAAGAATCCCTTAAACGGGCGGACAAAATAGCATCCTACATTCGGGATATGGAGGTTCCGTGAACACAGAAGAAATGCTCCGGTTAAAAGGAATTCATCTTGCCCCATATATGCAGCTTGCGACGGCGCTTATAGGCAAAACACGCGAAGGCGGCGGAAATATGTTCCGACATCAGTTCGACACGATGTCCATACTGATTGACTATGGCTATATTGACAGCGTGTTGCTCAAGGCGTCGCTTGTACATGATGTTCTGGAAGACATTCCCGAATTCAACCACAATCTGCTTATGACTATTGACTATGAAAGCTCGGAAGTATACCGGCTTGTGCTGGAAGTGACAAGGCGTCCCGATGAGAAGAAACCGGACTTCCTCACCCGCATATTCCAGGAAGGCTCCGACAACGCCAAAGTCCTCAAAGTCGCAGACCGCATATCAAATATGATTTCTCTGGGATTTGTGAACAAACCGGAGTTTGTCGAACGCTACACCAAAGAAACGGTCAACTATGTATTCCCTATCGCGGAACAGATTGATATTCTTATGCTGAAAGAACTTCAGTCTTTGGTGGAATCCAGAAGAAAATACTCTGAAATATTTGCGAAAAAAGTATGATGAAAAAAAATACGTGGAAAATCTGTGTCATCGCGCTAGGTTGCTTGTTTTTTTTTCAAAGCCAGGCGTGGCGCACGAATTCCATCAAACTTCCTTTTACGCCCGGAGAGGAAGCCTTTATAAAAAACCATCCGGTAATAACGGTCGGCGCGAACCCCTACTTCATGCCCTTTGAAGGTTTTGATGAAAACGGACAGTACGAGGGCATGATTTCCGATTATCTTAAAGAGATTGAACGGCAGACCGGCTTGCGGTTTGAAATTCAAGAGGAACTCACGTGGTATGAAGCGTACAACAAAGCACTGGACGGGGAAATCGACTTGCTCCCCGCCATGGAAAAGAGCCGTGAGAGCGAGATGTTCTTCCTCTTTTCAAACCCGTATTTTAATTTCAGGCGGGGGATTATAATCAGAAACAATGACACTGCGGTAAGAAATCTCAAAGATCTAAAGGGCAAAAACATCGCGGTGCAGTTTGAGAGCGCCGAATACGATTATTTAAACGCTTTGTCTTTAACTGAATTGCACCTGTACGCTTCGATTGAAGAAGCTTTGATTGCGGTTTCTACGGGCAATGAGGCGGCCGCCATAGGAAACCTGAGTACAGCCGGCTATTACATTAACCGGAATGGGATCACCAACCTTAAATTCATATTATTAAACGACAATTCCCGCGGGAGCCTCCATTTTGCGGCGCGGAGAGAATACCGCGAGCTTATGACTATTATAGATAAAGTCATAAGCAATATACCTATGGAAGAAAAACACGCGATTACCAATACGTGGATACAGGTTTCCGATACGATAGATTATACATTAATTCTTGAAATCATTTCGATTGTTTCGTTTATTATCATTCTTATTTTCACCATCTCAATTTACTGGATACTCCGCCTTAGAAGAGAGGTTGACATACGCACGTCCGCCCAAAAGAAAATGGAGCTTGCCAAGCAGGACGCGGAAACGGCGAACCGCATAAAATCGAACTTTTTAGCTCGCATGTCGCACGAGATACGTACGCCCATGAACGCAGTCATTGGCATGACGTATCTTATCAGCAAGACCGACGTTACGGCGACGCAGGCTATGTACCTGCGGAACATCGATCAGGCCGCGTCAACTATTTTGGGCATCATCAACGATATTTTGGATTTTTCAAAGATCGAGGCGGGCAAGGTCGAACTTGAGCATACGTCATTCAACCTTGATGAGATGTTGCAAAACGCTGTCAACATCATCTCTTACCGCGCTCGTGAAAAGCGCGTCACGTTCAAACTGATACGCGATGTCGCGTTGCCTTTCTTTTTTTATGGAGATCCGAAACGGATCGAACAGGTTCTGCTGAATATTCTCAACAACGCGGTTAAATTCACCAAAGAAGGCGAGGTCGCTTTCTTTGTTAGAATGAACAGCATCGCAAGCGGCCAGTGCCACCTGTCTTTTATCATCCATGATACGGGCATTGGCATGTCGGAACACCAACTCGAACACCTCTTTGAGCCATTTTCCCAGGAAGACGCCAGTATAAACAGGCAGTTCGGCGGCACGGGACTGGGACTTTCCATTGTAAAAAACCTTGTCGATCTGATGAATGGTTTTATTAAGGTGTACAGCGTAAAAGGCGAAGGCTCCAGATTTAACATAGACATTCTTTTGGATCAGCATATTGAACAGGAAGAACAGATACGGCAAAAATTCGCCGAGGTCGCCGCTAAAAACGCAAAGATACTGGTGTGGGAGAAAGCTTTCGGCGATGAGCCTGTTGTAAGTGAAAACTGTGCGGTTTGGGGACTCAAAAACGAGCGGGCGTCGTCCGAAGAAGACGCTCTCGCCATGCTGGAAGACGCATCGAATAAGGGGACGCCGTTTGAGGTCTTTATTCTGGATTACGACGCGCCGCCTGGCAAGGGCTTTGACTTTATCGCTGACATGCGGCGGAATGAGCGCATTGTGATGCCGTTCATTATTATGCTGCTTCCCATGGCAGGCGAAGAAGCGCGTCTCCACGAATACGAAAGAACTATCGGCGTCAGCAAGCCCGTTATCTTTTCAATATTGTTCAAAGAACTATACGCGGCGTTGCAAGACAGCGCAAGGGAACAACCAGCGGTCGCGCCCGCCATGGCGGTCGTCCATCAGTCCGGCTATCGCATTCTTGTCGTTGATGACAACGAGATCAACAGAACCATCGCCGAGTCTCTGCTTGAAGTTGAAGGCTTCGTCATTTTTCAAGCGGAAACCGGAGACGCGGGCGTCCGTGTGTTTGAGGAGCATCAAGACGAAATCAACGCCGTTCTGATGGATCTGCATATGCCGGGCGGCATAAATGGCACTGAAGCCGCCGAACGCATACGCCGCCTGTCCGAAACGGTTCCCATTGCCGCCATGACCGCCGATGTGCTTGAAGGCGTAAAAGAAACCTGTGAAAGTCACGGCATGCACTATTTCATCAGCAAGCCCTTTGATCCCAACCATTTTACTGATCAGGTGCGCTCCATCGTTGAGGACAATTTGAAACATTAAAAAAAATGAGATGACTCCAAACGCCGCGCCGTATAGCGACATTGGACGCATGGATCAAACGGGCGACGCTCTCAGACTAACGGTCTGCTTGCGACATTTTGCCAGCCCGAACAAGGGTTTTGCGGCGGCATATATGTCGGCATCGTTTCGTAGGAACGCGACTATGGCTGGCAAAATGTGGATGGATCCACCCGTATGGGAATGGAGCGTTCCTCTGCATAGCAGAGGCGAGGAATGGACTAGTCAAACGGAACACCGATGCGCCCAACGGGCGGCGAAGCGCAAGCAGATATGTTATGCGCTGTACCGCCATTATGTATTATAGCCATAATCCATTAACCGTTTTTTTGCTTTCTTCCTATCATCATCTGTAAATAAATTTCTCCATTCAGGTTCTTGAATTATTTTCTCCATTGATAAATCCAAACGTCCTTTTTCCCATAAAGTCGTAAACCCGCTTGGAATATCCTTACTGGCAATTAGTTTTTTTATTGCATTAACAGTCCCTTCAGTTATCCGCATTGTCATAAATGCTTGAGGTTTATATCCAATATTTATCATTTCACGCATTGCAACGTTAACCCGAGTTTCAAAATCCATTTTATACTCCTTGTTTATTTGATATACATACGCTTAACCACATTTTTTATTTAATTATAATGAACTGCCTCGCCGCAGAGCGGCGGGGTATTAAACCTTCATCAAATAAAGAGGATGTATTATCGATTTATAGAATATTGTTGTTTTATTCCAAACGTGTGTTTGGACAAGCCATATGTAACAATAGACTTGCCCATTACAAGAATAATACTAATATCACAACCTCTTTGTCGCATTAAAGTCCTAGCTGATGACGCTAAATTTTGATTTGAATTGACTTCTCTAATATTGTCAAAATCAACGCCATAACCCAGTTCTTCAACTCATGAAGGTATGATCCTGTTTATTATATCGCTGCCATCACCATTGTGGTATGTATATGTGTCATAAAGAAAAAAGTACGCGCTTTGCCTTTGAACAATAGCATATCCATCTTGTTCACGATAAGATTCGGCATATTGACAACTAAAAAGAATCTCCCATTAAGCCATACCCATTAAGGAAATTTCCCGCCTTCCATAGGCGCCTCAATACCGGGCATAAACACCATATACAGTCGATACAAAACATAATATTACAAGAAATTATTTTATATACATAAATTTACTCCTCGTTTTTTAAGTATACCACCGTCAAATTCTATTGTCAAGTCTTCGTGTTATTTTTCAAAAATTTTAGGGGTATTGCACATTACATTCCAGTTGTATCTGACGTTTTTTTGCGCCCGATAAAGAAAAATGCGAAGCATTTTTACGAGCGCAAAAAAATGTGGCGGAGTTTTGCCGTGGAAATGGAGCGTAGCGGAATGACCCAGGCAAACCGTAACCCGAGCCGCCTGCTGGCGGCGAAGCGCAAACAGTCCTGTCATGCGAAGCGCCCCCGTACTCCATATTATTCTGTTTCTAATAGAGCTATTATCACGCAAAATTCATTTCGATATTTTTCTCTGCTTCTTTCACTCAGTTTCTTATAATCCTTTTCTATTTTTCCTTTTATCCATTTTTGTCCTTCTTCTATACTTTTATTCATTTCTTTATACGCGGCATAAAATAATGATGATATTTCAGTCAAATGTATTATTGCGTCCGCATCTGCTACACATATTTCTTCAATGCTATTTTTATTATTGTTTACACTGCTCCTATGATTTTGTATACATAATTTTATCCTTTCTATCCTGTCTCTGGGATAATTGTATCCATTTAATATTTTTTCAGCCCGTTCCGCCCCAATAGTGTGATGTTCTTTATAGTTTTTTTCATCTTCTATTGATACTAAATCATGCAATAATATTGCTATCGTTACTATTTCTTTATCCGCTCCGTATTCTTCAGCCAATTTTTGTCCCAATGGTATCATTGGTTTTATATGATGAGACCAAATTCCATATCCAAATATGTTTGTTGGTAATTCACAAGCATTTTCCACAAGAAAATGTAAATCATTAACAATTTGATCCATGTTTTATTCCTCCATTATTTTATACCATAATTTCAAATGCTTTGTCAATTTGTTTTTTATAATATTTCAACAAATTTCAAAAAACTTGCGCCTAACGTTCCGCTGTACGACGTTCTGGCGGCACTATAAAGAAACCCGTAGGGTTTCGGCCGTCCAATGTGCCGGAATGAGCCGTGGGCGGGTAGCCGACCTAGGCGAACGGAATCCTGGAGCGCCCGAATGGGCGCGGAACGCATACAGACCTGTTATACAAAATTGGGGCATTTTACACAATTATTACTTCATATTATATTTTTATATTAGACCTGTTTAATAACCATCTAAACCAGCCAGCCTGTCATAATTTATGATGCCACAAATCAAGGCCATTCTCATGGCATGTCTATTGCGGCAATGCCCCCGATATGGATATGTCATACATCTAAATGTTTTTATCTTGCCATTGATATGTTCAATCACGACACGCCTGCGTGCAAGCCTCTTGTTATATGCCTTTCCCTTTTTGGTCAGCTTATGCTTCTTGCTTGATTTTATCGGAATAAAACTGTTTGTATGATATTCTTCTATCTCCTGGTATCCAAGATCAGCGTCAAGCGGAATCGAATTACTGATGCCTTTCCCTATTGTTTCTTTATATATCTTGAAATCATGCTCGCTGCCTTTGGCTTCCTGTACAATGATGGTTTGCAGACTGTTCCGCTCAATGATGACCTGCGTCTTCAGTGTGCGCCGTTTTTTTTCCTGAATAACACTCTTTTTGGCTCTTTTGAGGGCGGTTTATCGGGCTTTCCGTCACATCTACCGCCACGTATCGAATTGAGGCTGATTTTCTCTTAAGCGCCTTTTTTCCGGGCAAGACGAATGCACCGTCTTTAACCAAGTCGTCTTCCACCCATTGGATAGACAGGCAGACCGTGCCTTACAGACGCCGTATTCCGCCGCGATACTGTCCATTGTCCGGTACTTCCGCAAGTATTTCAGGGTAACACACAGTTTATCTTTGACCGTCAATTTTGGAGGTTTACCGCCTTTTTCGTGTAAAGCGTCGTATGCGTCTTGCAGGATCGAAAGCATTTTTTCAAATGCAGCGGGTTTGACCCCGTACAACCGTTTAAAAATAACCGACTTGGCATCCACTGCCTTTTTTCCCTTTTTCATACCATTAGTATAGCATTCTTTTGGTTATTAAACAAACATATTGATTTTTTATTAACTTCTATTGTTTTTTCAACATTTACCATGTTTTCATTAAATATAAAATCGTAATTAGTATCTTTTGGCTTAAATTGATTTACTCCATATGCTATACTATTAGCGGGCATATCCTTTGTAATTATTGCACCGGCGGCTACTACAGAATTTTCACCAATTATTATCGGCCCGAATATTTTTGCCCCGTCAGCTATTATTACATTTTTTTTCCAATTATTGGATTGCCAATGTTTTCCCATTCACATATTGTTTTGTTATATTTCATATTTGTTCCAATAGTTGCATTTTACAAAATTACAACATTTTCACATATTTTTGAAGCAGTAATTGTGCATCCCCGTGCATGATGAGCAAATAAAATGCTTTCATCTATTTCAACGCAATTAATTTCACAACAATAGAGTTTTTCCAATAAATTTCCAGCCAATTTTTTCAACATTTTATTATTTGAAAAACAATTTATTCTTACCAATGTATCAAACATATCCATAGCCCTTTGTTCTCAAATAATCTTTTCCAGCGTTTTATTATATTATTTTTATTCTAAATTGTCAATCCATTTTTCTATATTATTTACAAAAAATTCTGTCCCAATTTCGCCTAACGTTCCGGCTGTTTATGACGTTTTGGCGGCCCGAATAAGGGCTTTGCGAAGCAAAGACCAGGGCCGACAAAATGTGGGTGGAGTGAGCCGTGGGAGCGTAGCGGAACGACCTAGGCGAACGGAACCCCGAGCCGCCTACTGGCGGCGAAGCGTAAACAGTCCTGTTATGTGTCGTTTGGGCGTACTCCATTATTTTTTATATATATCTTCTTGTTTGCTTTTTATATTCAAAATATTTTTCTCCGAATTTTTTTGACAAAAAATTTTCTTCCTGTAATATTTGTAAATGTATAAATATTATTGTCATCATTGATGCTATTATAAATATAATAGTTGGATATATTAGTGCTATTCCTAAAAAGTATATATCCATAAATACAAATATTGGATTCCGTGAATATCTGAATATTCCTTTGGTTATTAATTCATTTGATTTCTCTTTGTCAATTCCCACCCGCCATAATTTTCCAAATGATATTAATGCCAATAAAAATATTATTAATCCAATGTAACAAAACATTATTCCAATATATTTTATCCAAAAAATATTTATCAAAAAAATTGTTATTATTTGAGGTAAA
>JAISCC010000003.1 GCA_031265845.1 Treponema sp. | reverse complement strand
GTCGCAATCTGGAAAGACCCTTTGATAGAGGCCACCCGAACAAAGGCCATCGGCCTGATGCACAAGCAGATAGTTAAAGACTCCGCTCTATGCCGCAACGGTCTGCCGGATTATCTTTTAACGTTCAGAAAACCCGGCGATAATCCAGAACCTGTGGCGCATTCTGAAGGTTTTAGCGCCTATATAGGGGAAGGCGAAATTCCCGGCGGGAGAAAGAATGGGGCGCCGCCGGACAAAACTTCATCCGACTATGCGAATCACAATAAATGCGACCATGATCCCATTTATTCCCATCATGTATGGAGGCGGTACGCCTCCCCCGTTTGGATGGACATAAACCAAACGGACACCCTGCAATACCGATCCGCCAGAGCTGAAAAGGACGAGCGGCACATCTGCCCCTTGCAGTTATAGACTGCTCATTTTATGTTGACATTAAAATGCTTGCGATAAAAAAATAATTGCAGCGCGTCGTCCGGCATGTCGAGGCGCTTGCTATACTCTTGCTCTTTCGGTTGAACCTCGCGAGATCACCCCTTACGCCGCTGTTCGCGCTCTCTATCAGGCGTGTCCGGCTCTCCCCTCCCTCTATGCCGTGCGGACGGCCCATCCCCATCTTCTTAAACATCTCTTCATAGCGGCTATTGCCATCGGTGTATACGCGCCTTGTTGTCCCGACCGCAAGCCTCGCCTTGTTATAAAGCTCTGCCGCGCGCTCTTTCGCGCGTCCGATGGCATACGCAACAATCTTACCTCCCCCCCTGGAATAAGCGGTCCGCGCCGGCAGCCGGATCCCCCCTTTTTATCCGGGTGTGTATCCCGCCCATCTCTATCGTGTCGGGGGTTTTTGAGCCGAGACCCTCTTCCGCGCCTCGTAGCCGCCGCGGATTCGCGGCGAAATCCCGAACCCATCTTACAGGCGTTGATGAAGAGCGCCCCACAAACATCGCCGCCTTGCGTATGCCCGCGTTGTTCATATACATATCCAAAAAGCGTTCTTTGTCCTCATAGGAGAACTTTCTGGGCTTGCCGCCGAACGATCGCCCGCAATCCTTGCATTTATAGCGCCGAACATCGTTGGGCTTGCCGGATTTTACATGGCTCTCGCCGCCGCAGCGTACGCATTGCGCCATAACACCCTCCTTTGGGTTTCGCATATTATATCACATTTACACCCCTTGCTTGTAAACATACTGTGAGCAGTCTGTATGAAGAAGCGGTCAAATTATTAAAACAGCTTGTGGCGAGCAAGGCGATAGAACAGAAAAGAGATGAAAATCAAGATTCTCCATTGCTGCCAATGGACTATTTTGACAGGGTTCAGACCTTGGTTACAAAAAAAGGTTTGCGGGATAAAACCAATATGCCCCCTAAAGTCTTTTTGGAATCCCTGCGCATTGATTACAGCAAGTTTTTTGATGACAGAAAATATAAAATGGCCGTCTTGGAGGACTCGGTGGAGATTGCCAAGTCGTTAGGCGTCGCCGTCGAACACCTTGTAACTGGCGAGTTGGATAAAACCGACGCTACGGGTATTATTCAGAAACTGGAATCGGCTTTGGAAGAGCTTAAAAAACTATAAGGGGTTTCGTATTATGAAAAAACTTGTTTTAATTGGTTTATTGGTATTGCTTATGTTGCCCATATTCTCCCAGGGAAAAGACAGTCGCGCCCCATTTCAGGGTATTTGGTATGGAATTATTTACGGCGAAGACAAAGTAATCTTTATTTTTATTGATGATATTTTTATTTGCAATCTTGATTTTGGTTTTTCAGGTCACTTTTCAGTCGAAGATCAAAACTTAATTATGACCACCAAATATCAATATTTGAATTCTGGCGAGCTGGAAGATATATATGACGAATCTGAAACAGGTAAAATCCAATATGTTTTTTCTGGTGATAGATTGATACTCGTATTCGATGGCGAACCTATAACCTTTTCACGCGATTACATTCTTGGGCTGGACGGCGTGGTACTGGAGCCGGTGTTTGACCGGAGCAATAACGAGTATGTGCGCCAATTCCGTCTCGGTCACAAGGGATACCTTGAGCTTGTCCGCCGATGTGCGGGCGAAAGCGTAAAGTCCGCATAACTGACAGGCCGGGTTCTTCGGGACCCGGCTTTTCTATTTGGGCGACGGAACTGCGGAGGTAGAGGATTACCTCTCAAGTTTTCAGGAACCATGCCGATTTATTTGGATGGAGGAAATATGCCAACTCTTAATATGCAAGTCCCTTATGAACTAAATACACATTCTATTGATAATTATGTGGAAAAATCCTGCATTGGTAACTATGCTCTGGGATTTGTCGGTAAAGGTGAGTTTCACGTTCAATATGTCGGACGGTCTGATAATGACTTAAACGCTAGAATCAAGACGCACATTGGCGAGAAATCAACTATTAGGAAATGACTATCTTTTCTTTATGTTTTCTTATGCCACGAGCGCAAATGAAGCATACGAAAAAGAGTACAAAAACTATCATGATTTTAGCCATTATACTTTGGACAACGAGGTTCATCCTGCCCGACCAAACAATAGTCATTTGAATTGCCCTGTTTGCGGACAGTAGCTGATTCATCAATTCCATAGCCAGCCGCAAGCGCTTTTTCTAAAGCGGCATTGTTCCGTTCACAGACAGAACAATCTTTGGGCGGAGATGCTAATTCGCCCATATAATCTTTTAAGCGATGATCTGAATTGTCCATAGCAAAACTCCTTGTCTATCATACTATCCCAATATCATATTCTTGCCAACATAACATACTCTTGTACTCCTGTTTTTGCCTTCTCAGGGGCTTCCTCAGGAGTACATTATTTCATTTTGTTATTCGAATCTCTCTGGACACGGCATAGCCTTTTCAAGTCTCACCGGCATAGCCGGTGGTTTTATCAATTACAATAAAAAGTGGTTTTCAGCCGCAGGCAACGCCAAAGCCTTGTATCGGCGCGTAGAAGGCTTCTATACGCTTCCATGAGCCTTGTTTAGCGTGGGCGACAGTTTACCCATTGTCAGGTATACATGGGTATACGTACCCTCTAGACGCCCACGAAAAGAACCGCCCCGAAGAAGCGCATTCGGGCTGGCGCAACGCGGGCGCTCACTGCGGGCGCCCGCGCCGCCCTATTCCAGCATAAATTCCTCGGCGGCGGGAATCGGCTCTTCTTCCTCCGCTCTGGGTTCGGACGCAGTGTTGAACGGTTCCAGACACGGCTCGTTGTTCAACAATTTTGGTATGGACAAGAGGTACATGTCGTCCTTGAACGGCAGACTAATCGTCTCTTCAAACGTCGGCTTCCCGTCGCTGAACTCAATGCGTATCCTCACGTTGCGTCCGCGGACGGCGAAGCGATCTCGGTCGCCGTTGAAAAAAGCGAGGCGTTCCCCCTTGTCAACGGACGCCATGATCATGTCAGGCGCGGTCAGGAATTCCGTGTCATGGTTGTCTACGAGCAGGGTATGCCCGCGAAAAGACACAAACAGGAAGCCTCCCAGTCCTATGTATACGGCGACCAACGCAACGCGGATCGCCGTTCTCGTGGATTTTTGCGTGGGTTTCATGTCTTTATCCCTCCCCGAAGGTCTTGCCGGGACAATTCGGCATTCGCCCGCTTGCGCCATGCGTGAAGAACAAGGGCAAGCGCGATAACCCCGTAACTGAACGCGTCGCGGAAGTATTCGCCTATCATAGCCGAACCGAACAGGTTTACGCCGGCGCGTGGAACCACAATGTACATGAGATGCAACAACACGGTGCCGATGAACACGTTGGGAATGGTCGCCTTGCTCACCGATGCGCCGCCCACCAGAATTGCCGCCGCAGCGAAGAAGCCGGTTTGCTTGTGCGCGTTATAGGTCGCTATATTGCCCATGTTTTGCAGAAAGATGATCTGCCCAAGGCTCGCCAGAATGGTTGAAATCACAATCGCTATGATGCGCGTCCTGTCAACCGGAATGCCGGCGGCGTGAGCCACGGCTTGATCCTGCCCCACGGCTCGCATGTCCTGCCCAAGTTTGGTGCGCCTGAACCAGATGATGAACACGCACAACAGTCCGATAATCAGAAAATTGGCTATGGGCAATGAGATCATGCCGATGCGCGCTTGGAGCAGGTGATCCAGGGACTGGCGCACTGAATCCAGAGTCAGCGTGTTCCTGATGCCGTAGCCCCGACTTAACGTGATATTGAGGGAATGAACCGGAATGACGGATCCCATGAGGTAAAGCGCCACAAACTGGTAAAAGCCGTCCATGAAAAACCCCAAGATGTAGCCCGTAACCATCTCCCGCCCCCGCGCCCTGTTGAGGATCTCGCCAGCCAGCCAGCCGAGGAGAGACGCTATGGGAACCGCGATAAGGCTTGCGAAAACAAGTCCGGGCGCGCCGACGATATTCCAGTCAACCGCAAATATAAGCCCGATCTGCCCGGCCATCGCGCCCAGCACCATGCCGAAGTTGATGCCCATGCCCGCCATGATGGGAAGAATCAGACTGAACACCAGAAAACAGTTCCTGCCTATGCGGGTGATGATCTCCTGCGTTATGGTGAGGGCAGAAAGTCCGGACAAGGGCGCCGCCGCCAGCGTAATGGCCAAAAAGATAAAGACGACCGTATTGTCAGCCAAAAATCCGCTTAATCTAAATTTTTTCATGTTCATTGCGCCGCCTTTGTTTTCCGCGTTAATGCGTAGATGATCATCCCGTTTGAGACCAGTATGCGGATGACCTCGGAAAGGTCTGTTTTCAGGATGCTGTTAATGACCGAAGGCGTCATGGTGAGGATGCTCTGGAAAAGGAAGGTTCCTATGATCACGTTGAGAATGCTCGCCTTGTTCACCGACGCGCCGCCCAACAGTATCGCGGCCACCGCCGGAAACGCCATGTAAATAGGCGCCTGATACACCTGAATGAAGCCGAAGCTCTGCTGATACATTAGGATGCCGACCGCGCCGTATATGGTCGACACAATAACGCTTGTGAGCCGCATCTTGTCAACTGAAACGCCGCTGGCGCGGGCGAAAACCGGATTCGATCCCACTGCGGTAAGCGCGGTTCCGGTTCTGCTCCGCATAAAAAGCCGCATGAGAACCGCCATGAGCGCGAAAAACAGGATCGCGCCGGTGGGAAACTTGAAGTTCTCCCCGATTCTTATGGCGAGAAAATTGTTTAAGATGTTGCTCCAGTAGCCGTCCAGCGTGATGGTCGTCCGCAACCCCTTGCCGGTATAGCCCCAGACCATGGTGGGGTTTGTATAGGGAAGGATAAGCCATAGAATCGACATAAAGGTGACGATTGAGAAGCCCACGTACATGGCGATGGTCATTTCCTCGCCTTTCACTTTGTTAAGCAACGCGCCATAGAGCCAGCCGAACATAATCGCAAACGGCATGCTGATGATCACGGCCGCAAAGAAGCCGAGTACGCCAGCAAGCTGAAGCTGCATGGAGAGAGTCGCGCCCAGGAGTCCCGCGACAATGCCGACCGGCAGCCCGAAATTGAGTCCCGCGCCAGCTTGCATCATGGGCACAAGCGCCAATACCATCACGCCGTTTTGCCCGAACCGTACGAACACGTTGGTAAGCGAGCTGTCCACCCTCACGCCCACAAACGGAGACGCGACAAACAACACCACTACAAAGAAGAATATGATGAGTCTCGGCAGTCCGAAATTGGCGATAAACGTCTTCATTGTATCCCCAATTTGTTCTTTTATAGGTATAGCAGTCATGGCAGTTTTTCTCCCGACATAAGAAGTCCAAATTCGGCGGCTTCCGCTTCAGGAGACAGGACGCCCGCGATGCGCCCTTCCGCGACAATGGCGATGCGCCCGCAAATGGAACGCAACTCCTCCAACTCGCTTGAAATCATCACAATAGTCGCGCCTCGTTCTTGATTGTACCGCCTGAGCGTGTCAAGCACGATCTTTTTTGCGCCCACATCAATGCCCCGTGTAGGTTCCGACACAAAGAGCAGCTTGGGATTAAGCGCGAAGGCTTTCGCAAGACACACTTTCTGCTGATTGCCGCCCGAAAGCTCTTTCGCCTTTTGTTTTGGGCCCGTGCATTTTATTTCCAGCGTTTCAATATATTCTTCGGCGAGCGCCTCCATCGCCTTCTCGTCCCGCTGGCTGAAAAGCCCGCCAAGCCATTTCTTGAGGCACGCACCCTTTGTTTGCATCACGCCAAACGCTATGTTCCAGTCAAGGCTCTCGTCCAAAAGCAAGCCGACCCCCCGGCGGTCTTCCGAAACAAAAGCCAGCCCCGCGTCGAGTACCGCTTTGAGGTTGCCTATGGGAAGGCTTTGTCCGTTGAAGCGCAGGGTTCCGCCTGCGGTATACAGCCCCATGACGCCATTCGGTATGCCGAGCTTGCCCTGCCCCGCAAGACCGCCGACACCGAAAATCTCCCCTTCCTGAACCGTGAAAGACACGTCTCTGACCGTTTCGCCGGGCATATCAACCCACAGACGCTCCACTTCAAGCGCGGCGCCCGTCGCGCCCGCTTCGCTCCTCTTTGTCCGCGCTGACTGGGCGCCGGACTTTCCTGTCGCGCGCCCGACCATCCACGAAGCGATGTCGGCTACGCTGACTCGCTTGTTTTCCGTATTTTTGATGATGTCTCCATCCCGCAGAACCACGATCCTGTCCGTTATTTTGGTAATTTCCGAAAGCCGGTGTGAAATGAAAATAACGGCGATTCCCTCTCGCGCCAGCGTTTTTACCGAAGCGAGGAGAATATCCGCCTCGCTTTCCGTAAGCACAGCGGTTGGCTCATCCAGCGCGAGCAACTTCACCTGCTCGCGGTTGATCTCGCGGGCGATTTCCGTAAACTGCTTGTGTCCCACCGGCATTTCCGACACCGGCGTATCCGGTTCGATCCTGACGCCAAGCTTGCCGATGGCTCGCACCGACCGATCCCTCATCTCGCCGCGTTTCAGAATGCCGAGCCTGTCTCCGAAAACCGTTGACGCGACGCCGTACGCGCATGGCTCTCTGTTCAACATGATGTTTTCGTCAGCGGCAAAACCCGGAATAAGCGAAAATTCCTGATGAACCATGCCTACGCCCGCGTCCAGCGCGTCAAAGGGGTTTTTGAAATTAACGGGAACGTCGTTTATATAAATCTTGCCGCCGAAACCGCCGGTTTCCGCAATCACCGGCATACCAAAAAGAATGTGCATCAGGGTTGTTTTTCCCGCGCCATTCTCTCCAACAAGTCCCAGAATCTCGCCCTTGTCCAGGGAAAAGCTGATATTCCGCAAAACCTGCGTACCATAAAAATCTTTTGAAACATGTTCTAGTCGTAAAAGAGACACTCACTATACCTCATATACTATGATACCATTGTTTTAAGAAAAAGAAAAGCGATTTTTTGCCAGTATGGAGCCCGCCGTCGGCTTTTCAAATCATCGCGGCGGAGGTTGCAACGGGCGCGGACGAAGGGACCGGCTTTTTGTTCTAGGTATAGGCGTATTTTCATCGTATGCGTCGGAGTTGTATGCGAAATGAAGAGAAAAAAATGTGGATACACACGAATACGCTTGACAAAATAAAAAAATATATATAGTTTGAATACTACAGCCGATTCCAAAACGGACGCGGCTTTTGGGAAACAGGACGGCTTAATGGCGAGTTTAATCTGCGTTTCCCTGAAAAAATGCTTTTTAAGGAGAAGAAACATGAAACGAAATGCGGCGCTTTTAATAAGCCTCTTGCTATTAACGGGTTTAAGCGTTGAGGCGCAGGAAGGCTATAAGGGTCCTGGTTTGACCCCGGTAACTGTTGAAGAAGCGAAAAGCCTTCGAGATGATTCCCCGGTGGTCTTGCAGGGAAAAATTGTGAAATTTTTGGGCGATGAAAAATACCTGTTTTCAGACGGCACCGGATCCATCACGATTGAAATTGACAACAGACTATGGAGAGGATTCTCGGTTAATCAAGACGATCCGGTTGAGATTACCGGAGAAATTGACAAGGATTTCAGACATATTACAATAGATGTAAGAAGCATAAAGAAAATGTAGGAAAGAGCCTCCTGCGGAGGCTCTTTCGCAATGGGGCGACGCCTCGCCATAAGGAAAGGCGCCGCATTGCTTGCCGGGCTACCGGGCTATTGCTTGTTGAATTTAATATTGTAATACTTTTCAGGCACTTTCTGATCCGTGGTGGGGAGATACCCCTTGCCGAAAACATAGGTGTCCATGTAAATGAGAATCTGGTTTCTGGCGCGTACGCCGGTGTTGGCGTCCACATAGAAGCCGCCGTTCCACTTTGCGCCGCTGGTGAATTCGCCAAGCGCCGCATACAGGTCGTCTGGGGTGGTGAGAGACGCCTTTCCGTCAAGAATGCGCTTCGCATATTCGCCGAGTCCGGCGCTTACCGAGAAGCCATAAGAGAAAGCCCATGTGCCGAATTTGCCGGATCCGCCCTTTGTAACAATAGCGTCCTCAACTTTCTTGAGTATGGCAGGGAAGTCGCCCGCTTCAGCCGAAAGGTCAATGCCAAGCGCCCCCGGATACCCCATGAGCGGAGAAGGCAGGTCGGCTTCTACGAACATGCCGCCGTACGTCAAAAGCTGTTTGAGAAGAGGTTCGGTGTGCGCGTCATTGGTGCAAAAGAAGGCGGTGTTCGCGCCGTAAGTTTGAATCCACTGGGGCGTCTGCTCCAGAATGTACTGCTGGGCGCCCGCGACGCCGACATCAGATGTGGGATCCGGAGCGGTGACGAATACAAATTTAAGTCCAAGATCGTTGCAGGCTTCTTCCATGATCTGCCGGCGGAGTCCCAATGACTCATAGGACATGTGCCGTGGGAAACTGATATGCACAAAGGTGTCCGCGCCGAGTTGTTTTGCAGCCCAAATGATCGTGTAGCCTCGGGAAATGAAGTCCGCGCTGACAGCCAGCGTCGCGGATTGCTGGATGACCAGCGGGTCTTCGTGAGGCTCGCCGGCAAAGAGCATGATGTCCGAACGTTTTTCCTTAATCCGTTTGAAAGCCTCCGCCGTACCGGGTACGCCCTGATTCACCACAATGGCTTTCATAAGCGGGTCGTCGGCCAAAGACGTGATCTGGGTGATGGTGGTTTCCATCTGATCCATGAAACTGTCCGGATAGGTGACATGCTGAATAACGCCGCCTTCGGACGCCTTGCCATAACGCCGGATCAGTTCTTCGGCGCCCCTGAGATCATCCTCAGACTGGGACACGGTGCCGGTGACAACGCCGATGTGATAGGCGGCTTGATTCTGGGTTGCGCTTTGCGCGGCGCTTTGTCCGCTTTGTCGCTCTGCCGGGGCTTTCCGGTTGCACGCCATGCCTATGCTCACCAACAGAACCACGAAAATTAAACCTAATTTCTTCAAAACATTCCTCCTAATATAGAATGTTATGCATTCTCCCTGTTTTTTCGGCGTATGTCAAGATGGCAAGAAGGTTTTTTATTGAAACGATGGGGATGCCATGCGACTTCGTTGTGACTTCGTTTTGCATAAAACGCCTGTTTTCTATAACGAACCGAATAATAATCTACAGGACAAGCCAATTCCACTACGTATAGAAGGTTCTCTTACCGCAGCCTGTTCTCGTTCCGCCACTCCCTCGGCGATTTGTCCATAATACGATTAGATGAAGCGATGAGGGCGCTCATAAACAGGTAGAGATATCCGATGGTGGAAAACGGCGGGCTGTTTTTGTCTCGGACTATAGTTAAAAGCTCGCCCTTCATTTTCTCCCGTTCTTCGCTGTTTTTGCCGGTGTATATGGGATAGTTGAAGGCAAGTCCCGTCTGGGTCATCAGTTGCTTACGATTGAGGCGGCGCGGACGCGCAAGCGGGAACATGGCTACCACACGGCGATGATGGACTCGCACACTGGCGGAACTGCCGCTGGACGACATTGTGCGCATGGTGGATGAACTTGCTGCGTCTCTGACACCATAGCTTACTGATCATCAACAGGTTATATCACGACCATGATATGGGTCCGGTTCGTGGTCACCGGTATTCCATCAAACTCGCGTTAAATAAAAAGCCCCTGTTTATCCTGTCCGCAGGAAGCGGTATGATTTAAAATGGGTTGCGCGGCGCCATGAGAATATTCGTGTCAGAGCGCCGCGCCGTTCTATTCAAAAAACCTAATGCCGATCTCATGTTGAACCGCTCTTGATTAAACGACTCGCCGCAACGAGCCGCGATGATCCGGCGCGTTTCAAACCCGCCGCTCTGAAACCGCCGCTCTCCTTGCATAAAACGCCTATTTTCTATATAATGAGCCGCATGACAGGCTAATTGACAGGCCGGTTCCACTACAGATGGGGCCGACTTATCGCTGTATTTTTGTAAACAAGGAGCCGTCCATGGGACAAGGGCTGTATAGTAAAGAATATGAACACGATTCGTGCGGCGTTGGGTTTGTCGCGGACATTCAGGGCAGAAAATCACACGCTATTTTGAAGCGCGGCTTGGAAGCGCTGGAGCGCATGGAACACCGGGGCGCGGAAAGCGCGGACAACAAAACCGGAGACGGTTCGGGCGTTCTGTTGCAGATTCCGCATGACTTTTATAAAAAAAATATTCCCGCCCTGGGCGAACCCGGCGCGTACGGCGCGGGACTCGTGTTTCTGACCGGCGGCGAGGATGAGCGTTCTTTTATGATAAAAACAACTGAAAAAACCGCCTCGGAATGCGGGCTTTCCGTTCTTGCGTGGCGGGACGTTCCTGTTAGACAGGAGGCGCTCGGCGTTATTGCGAAAAGCGCGGAGCCAGTCGTCAAACAGCTTTTCCTGAGCCTCAAAAATGGCGAGTCGCAAACAAAAAACGCCGGAGACTCGGTCTCCGGTGGAGATGTAGTCTCCGGTTTGGAGATAACCCTCTATATATTCAGAAAGAAACTCGAAAAAATCATCCGTGAGCAGACGGAATTGAAGCGAAGGGGCGCATCTTGTTACCTCCCGTCGCTCTCGTCGCGGGTGATCGTATATAAGGGCATGCTCACATCAAGCCAGCTTAAAGACTACTACGCGGATCTGGAGGATGAATCCATTGTAACCGCAGTCGCGCTGGTTCATTCGCGCTTTTCAACCAACACGTTTCCTGACTGGCCCCTTGCCCAGCCTTTCCGCCTTGTGGCGCACAACGGCGAAATCAACACAGTCAAAGGCAACCGGTTTTGGATGGCCGCCCGTGAGAGCCTGTTCAGCCACCCCCGCTTCGGCGATCAGTTGAAAGCTATTCTGCCGTCAATAGAGCCGGAACGGAGCGATTCCGCCAGTTTCGACAACGCGCTCGAACTCCTTGTTATGTCCGGGCGTTCGCTTCCCCATGCGCTTATGATGCTGATCCCGGAAGCGTGGAACGAGAAAAATCCCATTCCCCAGGAACTCAAGGATTTTTATGAATATCACGCCTGCATTATGGAGCCGTGGGACGGACCCGCTTCCATGGTGTTCTGCGACGGACGGTACGTGGGCGGCGTCCTTGATCGCAACGGACTCCGTCCTTCCCGATACACCATAACCAAGGACGGACTTATCGTGATGGGATCGGAAACCGGCGTACAGGATTTCAAACCCGAAGAAGTCGAGTACAAGGGGCGGCTCTTGCCCGGAAAGATATTGCTTGTCGATCTTGAAGAAGGGCGCATCATTCCCGACGAGGAAGCGAAAGCCTCCGTTTATAAGAAAAAGCCGTATTCCGAGTGGGCGAAGCGGATCATCACCCTGGATCAGAGCGACAGCGTTGGCAAAAACGAGGAAATAAACCCGGAACAGGCGTTTTTCATGGAAAAAGCCTTTGGCTACACCCGCGAAGACATCGAATGGCTTCTTATTCCCATGATTGAGACCGGTCAGGAGCCTACCGGATCAATGGGTACAGACACGCCGCTCGCCGTTTTCTCTGATGAAAACCAGCGGGTGTACAACTACTTCAAGCAGGTGTTCGCCCAAGTCACCAACCCGCCCATCGATTCGATCCGCGAAGACCTCGTGATGACGTTGACCAGTTTTGTGGGTCCCCAGGCGAACCTCCTTGAGGAGACATCTGATCATTGCAGACGGATAAAGGTGAGAAATCCGATCCTCACGCCGCGAGACCTTGAGCGGCTGCTCGCCCTCGCGCCTGATGAGTTTAAAAGCGTTGCGTTGAACGCGGTTTTTGAGAACAGGGAGCCTGTGGATGGCGTTACGTCCCTTGAAGCCGCCCTTGACCGGCTTGCGCTTGAGGCAATCGAAGCGGTTCGCGCCGGAGCGTCGCTCGTCACGCTTTCGGACAGGAAGGCGGCGTTTTTTGCAGGCGCGTCTTGCAGGGGCGAGTCTCAGGGGGACGCCCGTAAGGACAAGATCGCCATTCCCGCGTTGCTTGCGGCCGGCGCGGTACACCACGGACTTATTGCAACGGGGCTGCGCATGAAGGCGTCAATCATCGTTGAGTCTGCGGAACCGCGTGAAATTATGCACTTCGCCCTGCTTTTCGGCTATGGCGCGGATGTGATCGTCCCGTACGGCGCGTTTATAGCGATTGAAGCCATTAAAGACGGGCGCGTAAAAAATGCGGCGGACGCCAAGAAACGCTATCTCAAGGGTTTGCAAAAGGCGATGCTCAAGGTTATGTCGAAGATGGGAACCAGCGTTCTCCGCTCCTATCGCGGCGCGGAAATATTTGAGGCTATAGGACTCGGCGAAGCGGTCATTGAAAAGTGCTTCAAAGGTACGGAGAGCCGCATCGGAGGCGCGGGGTTTGCGGCGCTGGAAGCCGAAGCGGTGAACGCATACAAAAACGCCTTGAGGGATGACGGACTGCTTGACGGCGTTGGGCAGTACCGGTGGCGCAAAAACCGTGAAAAACACGCATGGAACCCTGAGACGATCTACCTTTTGCAATGGGCGACCCGTACCGGCGATTACAAGAAATTCAAACAGTTTTCTTCACTGGCAGACGCCTTAAACCAAAATCCCCACGTGATACGCGGGCTTCTTGATTTTGCGCCCCCACATGCGTCCGCAAAACCCATCTCGCTGGAATTGGTCGAGTCCGTTGAGGAAATCATGAAGCGCTTCACAACCGGCGCCATGTCCTTCGGCTCCATCTCCAAAGAGGCGCATGAAACCATAGCGGCCGCGCTCAATTCGATAAAAGGGCGATCCAATTCCGGCGAGGGCGGCGAAAATCCAGAGCGGTTCGCGGTGAAACCGGATGGCACGTGGACGCGGAGCGCCATCAAGCAGGTGGCGTCAGGACGTTTCGGCGTAACAAGCGAATACCTTGCCAACGCCGAGGAAATTCAGATAAAGATAGCGCAAGGCGCGAAGCCCGGCGAAGGCGGGCAGCTTCCGGGTCATAAGGTCGATGTCAACATCGCCAAAACCCGCTACTCAACCCAGGGCGTTACGCTTATCAGCCCGCCGCCTCATCACGACATTTACTCAATCGAAGACCTCGCGGAACTCATTTTTGACCTGAAGAACGCGAATCCCCAAGCGCGTATCAGTGTGAAACTCGTATCCGAAAGCGGGGTTGGAACGGTTGCGGCCGGGGTGGCGAAAGCCCACGCGGACAACATCCTCATATCGGGTTATGACGGCGGCACCGGCGCAAGCCCCCAGTCCAGCATACGGCACGCAGGCTTGCCCTGGGAGATCGGGCTTGCCGAAACGCATCAGGCGCTTGTGCGAAACGGCTTGCGCGGGCGGGTGCGTTTGCAAACGGACGGGCAACTCAAAACCGGGCGCGACATTGTAATAGCCGGTATGCTCGGCGCGGAAGAATTTGGCTTCGGCACCGCAACACTCATTGCGCTTGGGTGCGTGATGATGCGGAAGTGCCATGAAAACACCTGCCCTATGGGCGTCGCCACCCAAGATCCGGAACTCCGCAAGCGGTTCATTGGCAAAAAAGAATATCTTATCAACTATTTCAAGTTTTTGGCTGAGGAAGCGCGTGAAATCATGGCTTCGCTCGGAATCTGTTCTTTCAACGACCTGATCGGCAGAACCGATCTGTTGAGGCAGCGCGTAAGCGAGAAGCCGAAATCGGCGGACATCGACCTGTCCCGCCTACTGGAAAAAGCCGTTGGACCCGCGTACATTCCGGGCGGAGACGCGGCGTACTGTACGCAAGATCAGGTTCACAAGATTGACAATGCGCTTGACCGCCGCCTTATCGAAAAATGCCTGCCCGCCATAAAGGACAAAACGCCCGTGACGCTCAAACTGCTGGTGAAAAACACGGATCGCGCGGTCGGCGCTATGCTTTCGTACGAGATAAGCCGGCGTTTCGGCGGCGAGGGACTGCCCGACAACTTCATCACCATTGACTTCACCGGCTCCGCAGGGCAGAGTTTCGGCGCGTTCCTCACCAGAGGCGTCACCTTCCGGCTCGCGGGCGACGCCAACGACTACCTCGGAAAGGGGCTTTCCGGCGGACGCATTGCGGTTGCGCCGCCTGCGGGATCGGGCTTTGCAAGCCAGGAAAACATCATTGTAGGCAACACGGCGCTGTACGGCGCCACAGCGGGCGAAATGTACATAGCCGGCGTTGCGGGCGAGCGTTTCTGTGTGCGCAATTCCGGCGCGACGGCCGTTGTCGAAGGCGCGGGCGATCACGCCGCCGAATACATGACCGGCGGCAACCTCATTGTGCTGGGCAAAGTCGGGCGTAATTTTGCGGCGGGCATGTCGGGCGGCGTGGCCTATGTGTTCGACGCAACCGGCGATTTTGAATACTTCCTCAATAAAGGCATGGTCGAATGTACGGGGCTTGAAACCGAGGAAGACGGGAAATTTGTCAAGCTATGCGTCACCAAACATGTCTACTGGACAGACTCGGCGTACGCCACATCCATTCTTGACGGATGGGAAGAGAACCGCCGCAAGTTCGTCAAGATCATGCCGGTTGAATACAAACGCGCCCTGCAACAGATGAAGCTCGCGGAGCTTGACCGGCGGCTTTACGAGATACGCGAGCGTCAGGAACTGGAAAAGAATAGCTGAAACGGAAGGACAGGAAGCCATAGTCCGCAAGTCCACACGAGTGAACGGGACTGGCTCACGGTGAAAAAGCGACAGACGGCGGTCGCCGCCTGTCCGCGTCACCCTCGCTTCCTGAAAAAAAGCTCCCGTATTTCCCTGTTCTTCAAAAGACCTTTTTCCTCAAACTTCGTTTTGGGCCTCCATGATTGGGGTTCCGCGAACCCTGGCGGATAGGCGTTCGTCAGGTCAGGCGTCGAGGACAATTCAGCGAGCGCCCAGTCTCCATATTCCGCCCAGTCCGTCACCATGTACACATAGCCGCCCGGTTTGAGTTTTGCGGCAAGCGTGGAGGTAAAGGGCTTCTGTATAAGCCTGCGCTTGTGGTGGCGTTTCTTGCGCCACGGATCCGGGAAAAAGATGTGAAAACCGTCTGTGGAGGCGTCGCTCAGCATTTTTTCAATCACTTCCACCGCGTCATGTTCGATGATGCGGATATTGCCTATATTCCGGCGCTCGATTTCCCACAGCAACTTGCCTACGCCCGGCTTATGCACCTCGATGCCGAGACAGTTGGTGTTCTGGTCGGCCTCCGCGATCTGAGCCGTGGCTATGCCCATGCCGAAGCCGATCTCAACAACCGTACGGTTATTGTTGCCGAAAACAAGGGGAAAATCAAGTTTTTTTTCTTCAAAGGGAATCGAATGGCGCGAAAAAAGCAACTCGTATGACCTGCGCTGGGCGTCGGTCATACGCCCTGATCGTAAAACATAACTTTTATTCATAGCGAATTACGGAACGATGCTGTATTCCTGCACCACTTGTATTTCAGATATCACTGTAAGGGAAGAATATCCCATCGCCTTTTCTATCGCCGCCGACATCGCCGCGTCAACCAGCGCTTGGGAATTGGCGACGCCGTACAGTACGATTTTATCCCCGGAAACAACAACATCAAGGAAATGAACCGGCGCCTCTTTTTCATATAGGATGAAATGCTTGATCTCCTGGGCCAGCGTGGCGTCTTTGATGCGCATTTCATGCAAGGCTTGCGTTTCTTCGGTGATATGATAATCCGCCAGTCGCTTTATTATTTCCGTACAAACCAAAGGATGCGTACGCCCCGTGTTCAAGGTTAAAAGGTAATTTTCCGGCGCCCTCCAATCCATATCAAAGAAATAATGGTAAAAGCCGATTCTGTCGTTATCGCTCTTTTCTATGATTCCTTTCGCTTTTTTCTCATCGCAGTGAAAATAGCTCTTCACCCGCTCAACGCGGATTTCCGGCGTCGCAACCAGAAAAATTGACAAAACACCCGGTATGTCCTTGAAAATGGCGCTCGCTCCTCTGCCGACAAACACGGCGTTTCCCAGCTTGGCTTCGGCAAGCTGGGAGGTTTTAAGAAAGTGAAGGTAATTGTCCCTGTCCTGAGACAGAGACGCCCACAGCGGGGGTTTCCGTTCGTCATATTTTTTCAGCATGGCGCCGTCAACTCCATAGGATTTGATCTTCTGTTCCAGCGTGTTCTTGTCCACAAGCCGGTAGTTAAGTTTTTTCGCCAATTCGGACGCTATTTCATCGCCCAACGCCGCAAGTTCACGGGAAATGGTAATAATCGCCATGTGGAAAACTCCTCTATTTTAATTAGGGCGTCTCTAAAAACTCCGGTTGGGTTTTGGAAACGCCTCGGAGAAAATTGCAAATTCATTATTTTCTCTCATGGTGGAGAAGGCGTCCAAAAACTTTAGTTTTTAGATGTCTCCATTAATAAACTGCTCAAAACGCGCCTTTTGGGGCGCATTGTAAAGCGCGGGATTTGTTGGATAGGGAATTGGCAATACTGCGCGGCTTCACGTTTCCCCGCCAACTATGCGCCGGCAAGAAGCGACCCTGGAAGGCGGCTTCTTGCATCCACGCTTTCCAATAAAACGGCGGGGAAACTCTCCGCCGTTTTCAAATATCAGCCGTACGTCGCAATCATAACGCCGGCGGCAATAGCCGTGCCGATGACGCCGGCGACATTCGGACCCATGGCGTGCATGAGCAGGAAGTTGCCGGGATCGGATTCAAGCCCGACCCTGTTGGAAACACGGGCGGCCATAGGCACCGCAGACACGCCTGCCGAACCGATAAGCGGGTTTATCTTCTCCTTGAGGAAGAGATTCATAAACTTCGCCACAAGAACGCCGCTGGTGGTTGCGACGGCGAAAGCCACCAGACCAATCACAACAATAGACAGCGACCGGGGGTTGAGGAATTTTTCAGGGGTCATTTGGCTTCCCACGCCCAGGGAGAGGAAAATCGTAACAATGTTCATAAGCTCGTTCTGGAGCGTATTGGAAAGCCTGTCGACAACGCCGGTTTCCCTGAGAAAGTTGCCGAACATGAGGCAGCCGATGAGCGGCGCCGCAGACGGAATGAAAAGCACGGACAGCACAAACACCACCATGGGGAACAGTATCTTTTCCACTTTGGGGACATCGCGGAGTTGTTTCATCTTGATGAGTTTTTCTTTCTTGGTAGTCAACGCCCGCATAATAGGCGGCTGAATCACCGGCACAAGCGCCATGTAGGAGTAGGCCGCAACCGCGACGGTCGCCAAAAGCTGGGGCGCCAGTTTTGCGGCGATGTAGATCGTCGTAGGACCGTCCGCGCCGCCGATAATAGCCGCGGCGCAGGCTTCCAGCATGTTAAAGTCAACGCCCGGAATGAGATTCATCGCGGTGATGGCGAAAAGCGTGCCAAAAACGCCGAACTGGGCGGCCGCGCCGAGCAGGGCGGTTTTGGGGTTGGCGATAAGCGGACCAAAGTCCGTCATTGCGCCTATGCCCATAAAGATGATCAGGGGAAAGAACTCGTTGCCCACGCCGGCTTTGTATATAACGTCCAGAAAGCCTTGATTCTCGCGGACACCTTCTTCCACGATGAGGCGTCCGGCCTCCCCCATGCCGGCGAGCGGCACATTGACGAACACAATGCCGAATCCAATGGGGATGAGCAACAATGGTTCAAAGCCTTTGGCCGCGCCCAGGTATATGACGATAAAGCCGACGATGAGCATGAGAAGCTCCTGCCAGCCCGGAACTTGTATGGGAAGCCCGGCAGGCGTCACCGCGTCTTTCATATTGTTGATAAACGCAAATATGCCCGTTGTTTCTGCAAGCTGGCCCAGAAATCCGCCCAAGGTAATCGTGGGGATGTTTTCGCTGCCCTCAATGATCCCGTCAGGATTGAGGATGGAAGCGTATTCCCTTGCCGGAGCGCTGTCCTGCGCAAAGACATTGGACATGAAAGAGAAAATGAAAGCTCCCGCGAGCAAAACAAGGCAGAGCTTCGTGATAAAAACAGGGTCTTTTTTGTGGTTAAGTTGCGACATATTGTTCCTCATCCGATTTCAGCCACAGGCTGTTGCGCCGCCACTTTGGTTCCCGTGGGCACAAGGAAGCGAACCTTTCCGCCTGCGGTCGCCTTTATTTCCAGTTCCATCTTCATGGACTCAATGATGATCACCGTCTCGCCGGAAACGACTTGCGCCCCCTCGTCAACCGCATAGCGGATGACGGTGCCGGCTACCGGCGCGGGTATAACGGTTCCGCCGCCTGACGGAGCCGCCGCAGGAGCCGCGTCTACCGCGCCTGCTGGAGCCGTAATGACAGTCCCTGCGGGCGCCACCACTACGTTGTAGTTCACGCCGTTCACGTTGACCACGTACTTCGCCGCCTCGTTCTTGCCTGATGAAACCGCCGACGCCGGAGCGTCCGGCTCCGGTGTGAAGACCACCGGACCTTGCGGGCGTTTTTTGAAGAAATCCGGCGCGATCTTTGGGAACATGGCGTAGGAAAGCACATCCTCCACAGAAGGCGCGTCGGTGGCGAGGAGTTTTTTGACTTCCGCTTCGAGCTTTTCATATTCCGCCGGAATATCGTCGGCCGGACGATGCGCGACTTCCTTTTCGAGCTTGAGGGCTTCGAGGGCTTTTTTCACCAAATCGGGGTTTTTGGGAGCGGGACATGCGCCGTATTTGCCGGCCAAAAGGTCTTTTGATTCGGCGGTGAGGGTCGCATACCTGCCCTGCAACACGTTGAGAACAGCCTGGGTTCCCACAATCTGGCTCGTGGGCGTCACCAGCGACGGATACCCGAAGTCCTTCTGCACAAGGGGGATTTCTTTAAGCACGTCGTCCATTTTGTTCAGGGCGCCCTGCTCTTTAAGCTGTCCCTCCATGTTGGAGAGCATGCCGCCCGGCACTTGAGACACAAGGATGCGGGTGTCCGCGCCCAGGAAGCCGGATTCGAATTTTTTGTAGCTCTTCTTGACTTCGCGGAAATACGCGGCGATCTCAAGAAGCAGGTTCGTGTCAAGTCCGGTGTCGTATTCGGCGCCTTTGAAAATTTCAACCATGGTTTCCGTGGGGCTGTGGCTTGTTCCCATAGCGAGAGGGGAAATGACCGTGTCAAGGATTTCCGCGCCCGCTTCGGCGGCTTTGACCAGCGTCGCCACAGACATGCCGGTTGTTGAATGGGAGTGAATCTCTATCGGAATGGAAATCGCTTTCTTGAGGGCTTTGACAAGCTCATACGCCTCGTAGGGTTTCAGAAGTCCGGCCATATCTTTTATCGCAAGGCTGTTTGCGCCGATTTTTTCATATTCTTTGGCAAGCTCCACATACTTTTCACGGGTGTGAAAGGGAGTGGTCGCGTAGGAAATGGCCGCCTGAATGTGTTTGCCGGTTTTCTTGGCGGCTTCGGTGGCGGTTTTGAAATTTCTGGGGTCGTTTAAGGCGTCAAAAATACGGAAAATCTCAACGCCGTTCTTCGCGGCGGCTTCAACGAATTTTGTCACCACATCATCCGCGTAGTGCCGGTAGCCCAGCAGGTTCTGACCGCGCAACAACATCATGATCGGAGTATTGGGAAGGGCCGCTTTGAGTTTGCGGAGCCGCTCCCACGGATCTTCATTCAGAAAGCGCATCGCGGTGTCAAACGTCGCGCCGCCCCAAGCTTCAAGCGCAAAGTAACCCACTTTGTCGAGTTTATCGCAAATAGGAAGCATATCCGCCGTAACCATACGGGTCGCAAACAGGGATTGATGGGCGTCCCTGAGCGCCAAATCAGTAAGTTTAATGTTAGCCATAAAAAATCCTCCTTGTTCTTAGTGTGTTTTACGATATTCGGTGACCGATGAAGTGATGACAGCGGCGACAGTCGCATCAACGGCGGCGGTTGATGAAGTCTTCGATTGAGCCTTCGGCTTTTGACCCGCCCGCTCTTCCTTATCTAAACCTAAAGTGTGAATTATTTTTCCAACGCATGTTATGCTAATGACAAGAATTATCAAAAAACCAAACACGGTTGCCATGCCAAGCAGGGTTAGTATCCCGCTTTGCTCGAACATCTGACCAATGGTCATGGCGTATCCCCCTCTGTAAAATATGGCGTTATCATAGCAAATTTTTAAAAATGAGGCAAGTGGGCGGGACGCGCGCAGCGGCGCGGGGCGAGCCGGAACATAACGGCGCCGCTATCGCGCATACTTCTCAATCATCAAGGTTTTCGGGAAAGCGGCGCCTCGTGTGTATCATCCGCGAAAAGCGAACCCGCCGCTTGGCCGGTTGTCGGCGGCGACGACGTGAGAGCCGCTCTCACCAGTGGGTGAGAGTCTCTCTCACGCATAGGTGAGAACACCTCTCACCAGTGGGTGAGAGCGGCTCTCACGCATTAAGAAACGGTTAGGTCTTTGTCAAAGGTGAAGGTATTGGGGTTTTTTAGATTTTTGCCGGAAGAGTATTGCGTTATTATGCGTACGCGGTAGGCACCGGCGGACAGGGGCGGAATCACGGCGATGACTTCGGATGGGTTGTTCACCACGATGTCCGAGGGGTCGACCTTCGCCTCCGCGCCGCCGCCTGCGGGTACGAAATACAAGCCGATTTCAGGCTTGTCTCCGGCTATCTTCAGCTTTGAGCCGGAGAGCTTCGCGTCCCGTCCGGGGGTGAGGCTCCCGTTGACCGAGCCGGTCTTAAGGTCTGTCACTGAGGTGATGACTGTTCCGGTTACGACGGCGGCTATTTTTTTGGTTTTCACCGACGCAATCGCGGAGCGCAGGACCACGCCCGGATGCAGGTTGATCTTGACCTTGTGCTTCGCGTGATCAAAGGCTTCGTCCAGGGCGTCGAAGACGCCGGACACGCTGGGGAAGGCGTTGAACAGCTCGGTGTTGACCGCGCCGCCCTCGGCGATGATGTCTGCGACGACCTGTTTCTCGGCTTCAAGGACGGACGCGACATCCGAGCGGGTGAGTCCCGCGCCGATTTTCATAATGCGGTCCGCGATGTCGTTTTGGGTGTACGAGGTGACGTTGATCACCTGGGCGCGGTAGTCGCCCGGCTTGTCGGTGAGTTCGTTGTCTTCCAATGTGTATTCTAACATGATATTGCTCCTTGCAAATGAAAGTGACCTATAAGCGGGGGGCGTACGCCCCCCGCCTTTTGTCCCGCCGCGCCTTTTTGCGCGGGGACGCTGTTGAATGTGTTTCAGGACATTCGCCTGTTCGCCGTTCCGTCACAGCCAGCCGCCGGAACGGGCGGCGCGTTCTAAAAGACGGGGTTTTGCGCTGTCCGCGCAAAACCCCGAAGCTCAAGAACGGCGGCGCCGTTCTTGAGCCCGCCTCCTTAATAGCCCATGCCCCGCAGGACTTCAAGGTTATTCCACGTATCGAAGTCATTTGGATTGAGTTGCAACGCCTTCTCCCAATCCGTGCGGGCGCGGGCGTAATCCTCTTTCATAGCGTAGGCTACGCCCCGGTTAGTGTACGCCTCAGCAAAATTGGAGTTGAGCCGCAGGGCTTGGGTGTAGTCCGCTATGGCCCGGTCATACTCCCCTTTGCGTACGTAGGCGTTGCCCCTGTTATTGTACGCCTCAGCAAAATTGGGGTTGAGCCGCAACGCCTGATTGTAGTCCGCTATAGCCCGGTCATACTCCCCTTTGTCGTTGTAAGCGTTGCCCCGGTTATAGTACGCCTCAGTGTAATTGGGGTTGAGCCGCAACGCCTGGTTGAAATCGGCTATGGCCCGGTCATGCTCCCCTTTGTAATCGTAGGCGTTGCCCCGGTTAAGGTACGGCTCAGCGTAATTGGGGTTGAGCCGCAACGCCTGGTTGCAGTCCGCGATGGCTCTGTCATACTCCCCTTTGCCGCCATAGGCGGCGCTCCGGTTATTGTACGCCTCAGCGAAATCGGGGTTAAGCCGCAGGGCCTGGTTGTAGTCCGCTATTTCTTTGTCATACTCCCCTTTTTTACCATAGGCGGCGCCCCGCGTGAGGTAGCTTTCCTCATTGCCCGAATTCATCTGTATCAAACGGCTCATGTCCGTAATCGTCCGGTCATAGTCCTTGAGGTAGTAATACGACAACGCCCGGTAGCGCAGGGAGGCTTCGTCATTCTGCGTTACCGCAAGGGCGCGGGTGAAGTCCGCGACGGCTTCCGTATACCGCCCCGCCTCGTAGTGGGCGAAACCGGAATTAAAGTACGCCGCCACAAGCGAAGGATCAGGCTTTGGCGGAACTTGTGCGGGCGGCGGAGCGGCGCTGGCGGGCAGCATGTAGGCGACGGTACGGTCGTTCCCTATTGTCACCGCCGGGGAAACCCGCCGCACCGCCGTCTCTATGTCGATGGCGTTAAAGCGGCAACGGTACGCCCCGCCCATGTCGGTCAGGCTCCCGGTGATTATCACCTGCGCCCCCAGCCACCGGCCTATGGACACCGCGCTTTCGTCGCTCACATCGCCGGACATCTGGAAGGTCAGTTCGTTCCGCAGCAGTTCCAGCTTGGAACGTTCCGTTACCACAAGTTTCTTGCCGCCTATCAGATAGCCCTGGAGTTCCTCCAGCACAAAGTCGCTGAACCGCGCGGAGGGGGACTCAAGGTTCACCACCGCGACGCGGGTTCCCGAGGGGAGTCCCCGCTCAATTTCTTGCGCTATCTGCGCGATGCCAGCATTCAGGGAAAGACCGTCCTCTGTGTCCGTCTGCGCGGGCGTTCCCGCGCAACCCGTCAAGGCGGTTATAACCGCCATTGCGGTAAAAACCGCTTGAATACATCTTTTTCTCATCATTTTCTCCTTAAAGGACTTTGCCATAGTTGGCGTTATATCGCCGCGCCCGGCGGGCGCTTTTATATACATGGCGGGACGCGCTGGGCGTTCCGCTGAATATGATGGACCCATCGCCGCTTTGTTTGAGGAATGTGAGAAACCAGCGTTTCCCCGCGCGGCGTAAGGCGGTGATCCGCCTCCAGCACTATGCGCTGGCGTTATTGCATTGGATGTGGGGGGGGGGGGGGGATTCTGTCAAAGGCTTCCCGGACGGAAGCGGCGTTTGACCGCGCCGCGCCGCCTGCGAGATTGGCCGGCGCCCGCGTCCTGGGAGCGTGATTGACACTGTTTTTATGGACGTTTGATGACATTGAGGCTATCATACCAAAGAGCGAAAAAAGATTCAACACGACGCTATGGCACGACAAGCGGGATTGCCATGATAGGACATGTCAATGCTATGGATTTTCTTCTCGTCTGATTCCGCCGTCACCGTTGCATACTGTACCGCAGTTCCAATGGAACGTTCGAAAACCGCGACACATTTACGATCATGCCGCAGATGGCGAGGGAACTGATCAGAGAGGAGCCGCCGGCTGAGAAAAAGGGCAGCGGTATGCCCGTAGTGGGAACAACTCGTATGATAACCGCAAGATTTATAAACGTTTGCAACGTGAGGATCGTAACATAACTGAACGCCAACAGCCTGCGAAACACGGCGTCGGCCCTGTACGCGACAATGTATCCTTGTACGGTGAACAGCGCGAACAGGCACACAAATAGCAAAATGCCCAAAAAACCAAGCTCTTCCGCAAAGGCGCTGAAGATAAAGTCCGATTGAACCTCAAGCACATCGGACATATCTCCCTGTCCCAATCCCTTGCCCCAGAATCCGCCTGAAGCGACCGCGTCGATGGATTGCTGGACCTGATAGTTGCCGGTGAGCGAGCCTTCGTCAGGGTGGAGATAATAATAAAAACGAGCGATCCGGTGCGGACGCATCACAACCATCGCCGCCGCGATTATTATGGCGAAAATAAAAACGCTGATGAGGTGGCGTTTTTTTACCCCTGCCATGAGCAAAACAAGCCATGCGTTCAGCGCCAGAAACGCGGCTATGGCAAAGCTGTTTTGAAACAGAATGACGCAGGTGAACAAGGCGCTGACGATCAGGAGCGGCAGTACGGCGCCCGTAAAATTGTCGAGCCTTTCCTGCTTCCGATCAAGCATATGCGCCAGATAAAAAGGCAGAACGATTTTTGCAAGTTCGGAAGGTTGAAAGCTGAAAGGTCCGGGAAACCAGCGGCGCGCCCCGTTTATTTCACGCCCCCACAGCGCCGGAATGATGTTGAGCGCCAGCGTAACCAGCAACGCCAGCGTCACGATGGTTTTATGTCTGAGTCGCTCAAGGTTAAAAAAAATCGCCAGACAAAAAACCAGCGCGCCTCCAACGCCAAAGCCAAGCTGTCTGCTGATGAAATGAAACCCATCCTTCCGGGCGTCTTCCGCGTAACTATAGGACCCCGAATACAGGGTGACAAGCCCCAATCCGAACAGAAGCGCGACGCTTGCCAACAGGATGAAATCCAGCGGCATTTTCTGTGGCTTTTTTTTCTGGTGTTTTGCTATTTTCATTGTATTTTCAATGTAGACAGCGCTATTATAGCAAACAAGCCGCCTAATATCCAGAACCGTATGACGACTTTTGTTTCGTCCCAGCCGGATTTTTCAAAATGGTGATGAATGGGAGCCATGAGAAACACCCGTTTCTTCGTGATTTTATAAGACAGCACCTGCAGCATGACGGACGCCGCTTCCAAAACAAACACCCCGCCTATGATAAGCGCCAACACTTCTTTCTTTATAACAAGGGAAATGACCGCAATGACGCCGCCCAAAGAAAGCGCCCCCACATCGCCCATGAACACTTCCGCAGGGTGGGCGTTGAACCACAGGAAGCCCACGCACGCGCCTACAGCCGCAAGGCAGAACACCGTAACATCGCCCGCGCCCTGTATGAACGGTATGCCCAGATACGCCGAATAATCGGCGCGTCCTGAAAGGTATGAGAGCAACGCCAGGGCGATGAACATCATCAAGAGCAGTCCGGCGGCAAGCCCGTCAAGCCCGTCCGAGAGGTTCACCGCATTGGATTCGCCTACGATGAGCAACACGGCGAAGGGTATCCACAACACGCCCAGATCGCACACCGGATTCTTGAAAAACGGGAGGTACAGAAGCGTGGTCTCCTCATTTCTTGAAAAATAGAGGATGAGTGTTACGGTTACGGCGACGGCGAACTGCCCGATCAGTTTCGCCCGCGCTGAAAGCCCGTCCGAGTTGCGCCTGGTCACTTTGAGGTAATCGTCCAGAAATCCGATAAGCCCCAGCGCGACAAAAGAGCCGGTGATGATCCAAATATGAGGATTCTCAAAATTTTGCCATAGCAAGGTGGAAATGATCATGGAAAAAATAATGAGAACGCCCCCCATGGTCGGGGTTCCCGCCTTTTTAAGGTGCGTTTCGGGACCGTCCGAGCGGATCGTCTGCCCCACTTTCAGCCGTTTGAGCGCCTCAATGATGCGGGGTCCCGCCATGTAGCAGATAAGCAACGTGGTCAGCGCCGCGTAAACCGCCCGAAAAGAGAGGTATTGAAACACGTTAAAAGGCGTGAAATATTTTACAAGCGGGTATAAAAACTCTAAAAACATACTTGTTCCTTACATGAATTCAGCGGTACGAAGTTTTAAATTAAAATTATTCGCCGTCCGCAGCCAGCGCCGTTGCAAGCCGCTCCAGGGCGCAGCCACGCGAGCCTTTAAGCAGAACCAGATCGCCTTTTTGTACATAACGCGTCACTGCGTCTATTAATTCTGCCATATTTTCCGTAAAAAAGAAAGGTTTCTTTGCCGGTTTTTCACTCTTTTCAAGGACATCGGCTGTGTCCCGTGTTTCCGCGCCAAAAAGGTACACAACATCAGCCTGAGAGCCGGCAAGCAAACGCCCTATCTGCGCGTGAGCGGCTTCGGAATATGCGCCCAGTTCCAGCATTGAGCCGATGACATATATGCGCCTGCCGCTCCACGCAACGCTGTCGCAAAACTCAATGGCCGCCGTGGTTGAAGATGGATTCGCGTTGTAGCAGTCCTGAATAAGGGTGACACGCCCCCGAATGATTTCGCTTCTGCCGAAAAGGGGTTTTACCGATTCAAGCCCCTTCTTTATGGACGAAGCGGCGATGCGCGCTTCTTTGGCGATGGCGGCGGCGGCGAGCGCGTTTTTTAGGTTGTGCGTTCCGGGCAAGGGGAAGTGGATGCGCTCGCCGTCAAGCTCAAGTTCCGCGCCGTCAAGCCCCAAACCGGTCGCGGGACACGCGGACTCGTAAAACACGACCTTTCCATTGACATCACGCGCAAGAAAATCACGGAACGCATCGGAGGCGGGGATAAGCGCGGTTTCTTTGCCGGTGAAGCCGGAGAAAATGGCTTTTTTTTCAGCGGCTATGGCTTCCAGAGAATCCAACATGCCGATATGCGCCTCGCCTATGTTGGTGACAAGCGCGATATGGGGATTGAGTACGCGGCTCAACTCGCGGATTTCTCCGGCGCGGTTCATGCCCATCTCAAAAACGCCGATCTCATCTCCGGCTCTCACTTCAAACACCGAAAGCGGAAGACCGGTCTCCGAGTTGAGATTGCCCTTGTTCATCACGACTTTTTTTTCACAAGAGATGATCGCGCCGGCAATTTCCTTGACGGTTGTTTTGCCTGAGGAGCCGGTGATGCCAATTTTGAGCAACATGGGGAATCGCTCAAGATACGCCTTCGCCGCGTCCTGGAGGGCGCGCAACGTATTGTCCACCGCAAAGAGAATCACGCCGTATTGATGGGCGACCGCGTTCAGGTTGGACATCTCGCCGGAAAGCTTCGCTTTTTCAACAAGCGCCGCGACCGCGCCCAGTTTGAAAGCCGCTTCCGCGTACCGGTGGCCGTCTTGCGCCGCTCCTGCGAGGCACACGAACAGAGCGCCTGCGGTACAGGCGCGTGAATCGATGCGCACCGATGAAAAACCAGCGTCCGCCTCCGGCGCATCCCCGATTGCCACAGCGTCAGGCAACGCCGCGCGCAACTCGCGGAAGGTCATGAGGTTCACCGGCTATTTTCCTTGATATATCTGCACCTGGATGATGTTTTCAGGCGGGATTTTCTCCAGCTTCATACGCTTTGCCGCCATCTCGATTCTTTCTGCGGACATGAAAGCCGCGCCGCCTGCAATGAGGCGTTTTGACGCATTTATCCACTGTTCCTGATCTTTTTCAATCTGAGATATTTCTTTATCGACCGAATTGTACCGGTTCGCCTGCCACACTACAGCCGCAAAAAACAAAGGAATCGTAATAATAAAGAAGAGCGCCAAAATTTTAAAGGTGAATTTCACAGTTTTCTCCTTAATCTCAAATTTTCTCAATTCTTTTCAAATTCGTCAATCTTTTCAATGACCCGTAAAAGAGCGCTCCGCGAGGGGGCGTTCGTCCGTATCTCGTCCAACCTGGGAGCGACCGCTTTTTTGGTGACAAGCCGTCCTGAGCCGTTTTTCGCCAGTTCTCTGAAATGCTCCTTGACCATTCTCGATTCCAGTGAATGGAAAGAAATGACCCCCAGCCGCCCCCTGTTCTTCAACGCTGACCACGCCAATTCCAGCAAGGGGCGCAAGCCAGAAAGCTCGCCGTTCACCTCGATTCTCAGCGCCTGAAACGTCTTTGTCGCCGGATGCGCCGCGCCGCGCCGGTAGTGGAGCGGCGCTGAACGCGCCACAATGTCCGCAAGCCGCTTCGATCTAGTAATGGGCGAACGCGCTCGCTCTTCAACAATGGCGCGGGCTATCCGCCTTGAATAACGCTCCTCCGCGTTGTTGTACAACAGGTCAGCCAACTCCTTTTCCGGCAGCCGCGCTATGATGTCCGCCGCAGCCTCTCCTTCCGAATGATCGATTCGCATGTCAAGCGGCTCATCCTTTGCAAAACTGAACCCCCGCCCGGATTGCGCGTAATGGTAAAGGCTTACGCCCAAATCAATGAGCGCCGTGTCGAACTTTTCAATTCCAAACCTCTCGCTCGCGGTTTGCGCGAAAAAGTCCTGCGACCTGCCGTGGTAGAACCGCGCTCGCGCGCCAAAGCGTTCAAGCCGTTTTTTCGCTATTTCCTGTATTGACTCATCCGCATCGACTCCGATAATCTGTAAGTCAGGAAAGCGTTCCAAAAAGGCTTCGGCATGACCAGCTTCCCCAAGCGTCGCGTCGCACATCACTTCACCGCTTGAGCGGGGGGCAAGGAGCGTCAGCGTTTCTTCCAGCAAGACCGGCGTGTGGATAACGTTCATAAAAATCCGTATATAAATTGTAATTCACTAATCAATAATGTCAATAATGTTTGCCGCCATATATGGCATAATTCTTAATTATTTATATAATTATGCTATACACATGTTAAGAAATGCGAGAAAGGGAAAGGGACATGGAAAGGGAAAGGGAAAGCGCTCTTCATCACGCGCTTAAAATTCAGTACGCGGGAATTGACGGAAAAACCGAAGCCGCCGTCAGATGCGGCGGAAGCGGAGGTTGCGTAAGAAGTTATATCTGTGACGGCGTTACCGGCGCGGGCGAAATAATTGAGGTTCAAACGGGCAGTTTCGCTCCGCTCAAAGAAAAGATGCGAGACCTTTCACGCGAATATAGGATCCGCGTCGTCCATCCTATTGTTCTGCATAAACACATAGAGCTTTATAAGGAAGACGGCGCCATCATTCGCTCGCGGAAAAGTCCTGCGGCGAGCGGCAAATGGGATGTGTTCAAAGCGCTTGTTCATGGCTGGGAAATCGCGGCGCTGGACACTGTTTGCATAGAGCTTGCCTTTGTTGACATAGCCGAGACGCGGATTGACGATGGCCGAGGATCGTGGCGGCGCAAGGGCGTCCGCATTGCGGACAAACGGCTTCTCGCCCGCCATTCGTCCATTGTCCTGCGGGAAAAAGCGGACTACCTGCAATTCGCGCCCTTTGAGTTGGACGAGCGGTGGACGACTGCGGATTTGGCGCTCCGCGCGAAAATCAGGCTTCCGCTCGCCCAAAAAACCGCCTTTGTATTGACCAAATTGAACGCTATCGCGCGGATCGGGAAAAAAGGCGTGGCGTGGGTGTACTCACACTTCCAAAGCGGCTTTTAACCGCAACACGGCTTCTTCCACAGACAGGGGGTCGCTGGTTTCCCGCGCCGCCAAATTCCGCAGCGTCAGTTTCCCGCGCAACGGGTTGTCAAGCGATGGAACGATCAGCCATTGCATGCCTTTTTTTTCCGCAGTCATGTACTGTTTGGTGAGTTTTTCTTCGGTGAAAAAAACTTCGCAGGCAATCCCCGCGTCTCGAAAACGTCCGGCTATGGTCTGATACGCGCCCGCGTCCGCTTCTTTTAGGCATGAGACTGCTACGCGGGCGTAGGAAGCCCTTTGCTCCAGTCTGCCGAGCGCTTCCAGCGCGGCTATGAGCCTGTCCAGCCCGATGGATGTTCCCACGCCGCTTACGCTTTCTTTGGAATACAATCCGGCGAGGTTGTCGTAGCGTCCGCCGGAGCAGATGGAGCCTATTTCCGGCATATCATTGAGGAAGGTTTCGTATACGATGCCGGTGTAGTAGTCCAACCCTCGCGTGATGGATGGGTCAAGCGTAAAAGCGTCGGCACCGTCACTGACGTTTTGGAGCATATAGGTCCGAAGCGCCGCAAGCCGCTCTGATTCGGGTGATGATCCGCCTGAAAGCTCGGTGAGACGCGCCAGAACGTCTTCAAACCCGCCTTTCGCTTCGATAAATTGCAGGATTTTTTCCGCCTTGTCGCCTGCAATGACGGAAAGCCGCTCTACAACCGCGTCCCGTCCAACTTTGGCGGATTTATCCACCAGCCGCAAAATATCCACGGATTTGTCAAGCAATCCGAGCGCCGCAAGAAACCGGTTGAAGAGTCCGCGGTGATTGAGATGTATGGCGACATCTCCCGCGCCTATAGCCTTGAGCGTCTCGCGCATGACCAGGAGAATTTCAAAATCGCTTGCCGGAGAATTTGATCCTACAATGTCAACGTCGCACTGGGTGAACTCGCGGTACCTGCCCCGCTGGGTGTTTTCGCCGCGCCACACCTTGGCGATGTGGTACCGCTTGAAAGGCAGCGTAATTTCAGCGCGGTGTCCGGCGATGAAGCGGGCGAAAGGCACGGTGAGATCGAATCTGAGCGCCACATCGCGCCCTCCGTTGTCGGTGAACCGGTAGACCTGCTTCTCGGTTTCCCCGCCGCCCTTGCCGAGCAAGATTTCGGCGTATTCAAGGGCGGGCGTGTCAATCGGCGCGAACCCGAACGATCTGAAAGACGCTTCAATTTTTTCAATGAGACCTCTCCGCCCAATTTCAGCGGCGGGCGGAAAATCCCGAAACCCTTTTAATACACGCGGTTCAATGATAGTCATAATGAAACAGTGTAGCGTACTTTTTCGTTTTTTTCAATGGATCGTGGCGCCGCCGGTTTAGAGACGAAATCTGGGTGGGGTTGCGCGGGGCGAGAAGCCGCCTTCAATTTCGGGTGATCATTGACGGGCGTTTCAGGTGCGTCGATTGGCTGATTATAGAAAAAAAGCCTCCGCTTTCACGGAGGCTTTTTGCAATAATACGGAAGTTTTACCAGACGCTGTAGGTGAGTTGAATCGGAACGGCGATGATAATATTCTGTTTTGATGCGTCGGGCGCGCCGGGATAGATCTGGGCCGCTACGCCGGCTTTGATCTCTCCGCCGCCTACGCTTTTCAAAATATAAACGTCGAAGCCGATATGGCTGGAATCATCCTTTCCCAACTCAAGCCCATAGGCGACCCCAAGTCCGATAGTCGCAAACGAAAGCGGGGCGTAGGGATTCAAAGAGATTTCCAGTTTGGGATACTCTCCGCCGGCTTTTTCTCCATCGCCGCCGAGCCATGCGCCGACACCCGCCACGACGCCGAACAAGTCGGTCGCAAACTGGACGCCTAAGCCGACGCTGATAGTATTTTGGTTATCGCGGTTTTCCTCAAGCCCATACCCAACGCCGAGATCGATCAACAACCCGTCGACGGCGGTAAGTTTAAACGCGCCCTGAATAACCTGATCGCCGACACCGTTGTTCGCTTTGCCGAAATATCCGGCGCGGACAAGTCCGATGCCATCAATATTGTAGCCGACCGCGTATTGGCTGTCTTTGTAAACATCTTCAATCTCGGCGGCAATGTAGTTGCCTGGTGGGTCGGATTTAGGACCATCTGATCCGGCAGGCCCTGTGGCAATCGCCGCGCCGATATACAGGTTCGCAATGGGTGTGATTTCAAGCACCGCGCCCGGCTTGCCGCCTATGTACCAGTCCGCTGTCGTAAAACGATTGAATACGAGATCCGGCAAGTCAATGCCGGAGCCGGTATATTTGGGGTTCTGAAAGGACTCAAAGATGTCCGGACCGCGCAACACATCCCAGCGCACCCAGCCGATGTCAAGTTTGAATATGTCATTCGGCTTCCACCACGCATACAAGTTGCCGTCGCGGCCGGGTACAGCGAAATCAAAATTGGAGATAAACCCAATCTTCTCTCCGCTAAGCGAGAACTGGACGGCGAAGTTCGGAAGGTCACCCCAGCCGACTTCGGTCGCCGCGCCCGTTTTATTGGCGTTATCGTCATTGCCGTCGATATACGTTCTTAACGGGACAAACGTCGCGCGTCCCCAAGCACCTACAGAAAACTCCGCAAACAGATTGCCCGCGACGAGGGCGAGGGCTAAAAGGGCGATAAAAAATTTCTTCATAAGAAATCCTCCTACAATTTGACAAGAGAGGATAATTCACAATTATTTTGCCTGAATCCTCCTTTCGCGGAGCCTCCGGTCTGGCGCGGCGA
>JAISCC010000108.1 GCA_031265845.1 Treponema sp. | reverse complement strand
GCCTCGCGCTTCTCTCTGCGGTCTTCGCGGTCGAGTCTTGCGCTTGCACATTCGCTTGGCGCCAGGCGCGTTTTACGTCACCCGCCAAGAACGGAGCCGTACGGAGTCCGGATTGAATTGTCGGAATTTTGGCTTCGCCAAAAACTCCACGGCTTGCCTGCCGTAGACGGACAGCCGCGGAAACAGCGGTGTCCGCGCCGCAGTCCTTCGGGCGCGACAGCGCCCATACCATAAAGAGTATTCGAATGAAAAAGTTCAACAGGCATGTTCTGGCGCCGCTGGCGGCGCACGAAATACCCATCCGCCATTCACCCGGCGCGGCGCGTCCCCCCGAAATGCCTCATTTCAAAAAGTAACCGAAGGGCAGGATGCCTCATTGAGAAAAAAGCAACTTTAGACCGCCGGTTTCCTTCCGGGAGGAAGGGAGCCGGCGGCGGCGGCCTCCCGCAACGCGAGAACCGCCTTGTTGACAGTGTGCTGCAACTGAACCGGATTGTACAACCCGCAGAGCCGGGCGAGTTCCGCCTTTACCTCGGACGACAGCGCCTCCGATTCCAGAAGGCGTTGATAGGGACTGCGGGGGGCGTCATATTTTTTTATCTCTTTGGAACCGGCCTTTACCTTACTCTCAAGTTTCATGGTGGGCATGAAGAAATTGAGCGAGGGGGCCAGGGAGCGGTAGACGTCGGCAAGGCGGGCCTGGAAGGCTGCCCCCTCAAGCCGGTCATAGCCGATATACTCACGGACCACGGCGCCGTTTTTCTGTTCAACAAAACAGTTGTCGTTTTTCTTGTGGTCTCTTGAGCGGGAGAAGGGGATAGGACAGGAGGGGTTGCGGTGCCAGTCGGCAACGACCTGGTTGATAAATTCGCTGCCGTTGTCGCTGTGGAACTCCCTGAGGGGGAAGGGAAGGGTTGAATAGATGTCCTTGAGAGATGCGAAAGTCCAGCGGCGGGCTTTATTGAGGAGGGAATAGGGGACTATCCAGCCGGAAGCGGCATCGGTGGCGGTGAGGGCGAGGATATACTGGCCGGACGTGGTCTGACCGCAATGGTGGACCGTGTCAATCTGGATAAACCCGGGGAGTTTGCGCTCCAGGGAGGAGCAGAAGGTGCGGATAGGGATGCGATTTTTGAGGAAGCGGCCAGGTTTGGTGAGAGATTTGCCTTTGAGGGCGAGGGCGGCCTTGTCTTTTTTAAGGGCGCGGTCGATGGCAGCGGGGCTTATGGACAGGAGTTTAGCTTTGATGTCCGCGGTGATGCCGAAGGCGGGCCATGAAGCGATATAGTCCATCTGCCGCCGCATAAGAGGAGCCAGGATTTGCGAACCTTCGGTTCGACCGCATTTATACCAAAAGAAGGTCCAGACGAGGCGGAGGGAAGCGATGGCCTCATCGGTGTAGATTTTCTTGCCGGTACGGTTGGCAGGTCTTTTTTTCAACGGTTTCAGTTTGACCGCCTTACCGTCACCGACGAGCAGGGCCTGTGGAGGCTTTGGCTTGTTGAGGATACGCAGAGCGTACTTTCGGTTTTTATAGCCGGTAATCTTGATGAATTCGTCCAGGATGGCCGACTTTTCTTTTCGTCCGGCTTGCAGGCAGCGGGAACGGACCTGTCTGGCGACCGCTTGTTTTTCTTTCATGGATAACCCCATTATGACCTCCGGGAGCTGACAATTCCGGAGAGTCTGCCTTGATGTGGGCTGCTTTTTCAAAATGAGGCATGGTCTCTTTGGGGTTACTTTTTTCATGAGGCAACGCGCGCCTTGACATTGACAGCGGTTTTTCAGTATTCTATCTCCACTATCTGAAAACGTCCGAAGACGTTTTCTATGGATATGCGCCGCTGTGCGCTATCTATGCGTTGCGCCCGCCGTTATGAAAGCGCCGGAGCGGTTTTTGTGTCCCCCCTGAGTGTGAAAGGAGAACTTTCAACGAAAGATGATCTTTCATTATAATCACCTGATATGAATAAAACTATTGTGGTAATAGACGGCATGGGTGGAGGAATCGGCGCCCAGTTGATTTCACGTTTGAGAGAAATCCTTGACGAGCCGCAGGAAATTATCGCTCTCGGCGCTAATTTTGGAGCCACGGAACATATGCTCAAAGCCGGCGCGACAAGAGGCGCAACCGGTGAGAACGCTATTCGTGTGTCCGTGCGTTTGGGCGGCTTTATAGTGGGACCCATCGGCATTGTCATCCCAAACAGCATGATGGGTGAAATTACGCCCGTTATGGCGGACGCCATTCTTGCCGCTCCATGTGAGCGGATATTGTTGCCCGTGAAGAACGAACACTTTACGCTCCCCGGTCTTGAAGTGACGCCGCTTGCCAAAGCTATTGATCTTGCGGCGAACGCGGTGAAAGAGCGGCTTGCAACGGGGGACGCATGAATACGCGCAGTGAGCGATACCGGCGCTTATGCGCCGCGATTGGCGGGAAAGAATCGGTTGCGGTCGCTTTTTCAGGCGGCGTTGACAGCGCGTTGGTATGCGCCGCCGCGTTTGACGCGCTGGGCGGGAAGGCGATAGCCGTCACCATCGTGTCGCCGATGTTGCCGGCGCGTGAAATCGCGGACGCGAAGCGCATCGCTGACCTTATCGGCATTGAACACGTGCTGTTGCAATCGCCTGCTATTGAAGATGATGTGGCGGTTAACCCTGTTGACCGGTGCTATCACTGTAAAAAGCATGAGTTCGGCGCGATTATTGATTACGCGAAAACACGCAGTGTCAGCGCGGTGTTGGACGGATCCAACGCCGATGATGAAGGCGATTACCGTCCGGGCTTGCGGGCGGTTGCGGAATTGGGCGTTGCAAGCCCATTGCGCGATGCGCGGCTTTCCAAACAGGATGTTCGCGCGCTTTCAAAAGAACGCGGCCTGCCGATATGGGACAAGCCGGCGTTTGCGTGCCTCGCCTCCCGCATCCCCTATGGCGAAACCATTGATGTTGAGAAACTTGCCGCTGTGGAGCGGGCTGAATCCGTCTTGACGGAAGCCGGTTTTCGTCAGGCGCGGGTGCGTCGGCACGGCATACCGGGCGGGGCGCTTGCCCGCATAGAAGTCGCGCCTGAAGAGCGGAACCTGTTTTTTGACGCGGCGTCGCTCGACGCGCTCTCCGAAAAAATCAAGAAAACCGGTTTTATCTATGTTGCGTTTGAGCTTTCAGGGTACACAACCGGCAGCATGAACGTCGCGCTCCATGCCGGCGGGAAGAATAGTGGAAACGGCTGAAAGGCGCGGCGCGACATGCGCGGCGCACGGCGGCATTGATGAATTCGCCTGCCTTGACGCGGACCGCCAGGACCGCACCGGGTATCCTGAAGTCGTATACTGCGCCGGCAAAACTGACGACCAGTCTTTTGCGATTATATGCGCCTTGCATGAACGCGGCATACCGGCGCTGGCGACAAGAGCGAATCCTTCGCTCGCGGCGCGTGTGCTATCCGCCTTTCCCGAAGCGGCGTTTGACGAAACGGCGCGAACCATCACGCTCGGCGTATTTTGCGAACCGCATGACCGGCAGGGGCTAATCGCGGTGGTATGCGCCGGCACGTCGGACATGCCGGTGGCGATGGAAGCGGCTCGCACCGCAGAGTTTTTCGGCAGCGTCGTGGAGCTTGTTTGTGATGTGGGAGTCGCGGGCATACACCGACTTTTTTCCCGCCTCAGTGACATACGCAAAGCGCGGGTAATCATCGCCGTCGCCGGCATGGAAGGCGCTTTGCCGGGCGTTCTGGCGGGGCTAGCGTCGGCGCCGGTCATCGCGGTTCCCACCAGCGTCGGCTATGGCGCGTCCTTTGGGGGCGTGGCGGCGTTGCTCGGCATGTTGAACGCCTGCGCTCCCGGCGTTTCCGTGGTGAATATTGACAATGGCTTTGGAGCCGGTTATCAGGCGAACATGATAAATAAATTAGGATGCGTATAGAAGGCGTATAGAAGACGTGTAGAGAGCGGGCTTTATGGCGGCAAGCGGGGCTTTTGGTTCGCCGCGAACATGAGCGCCGTGCGCAACGCTTCACATGCAACGCTCCGCGTTTCTTTTCAGATCGCTGCACGTGCTCCGTAATCTTGCAATTCTTTTCCATTCACATTGCCATTTTTTTCAGGATAGTGTATTATTTTGGCAGAGGCGCTGGTTTGTAACGCGGCGGGACGCGGCGATTCGCGCAATGGGTTATGAACAGGCGCCGGGAGAAAAACGTATGGGAGATATGACGACGCAGAGGCGGGATCCGCCCCAAGGAGTGACCTTTGAAGAGGTCTGGGCTATGTTCCAAGAGAACGTCCGGCAACAAGAGGAAGCGAAGCGGTTGCTCAAAGAAATAAGCGTGGAGACTGGGCGGCTGCTCGAAAAAATGAGTGTGGAAACTGACCGGTTGCTCGAAAAAATGAGCATGGAAGCTGACCGGCTGCTCGAAAAAATGGGCGCGGAACCAGACTGGCGTATGCAAGACATCGACTTGCGTATGCAGGAAACAGATCGGAAGATTGAGAAATTTTTCGGTCGCATGGGAGATGTGATTGAACACCTTATGTCTCCCAAACTCCATGAAAAATTTAAAGCGATGAATTTTGTTTTTAACCGCATTTCACGAGATGTCGAGATTTGGGATTATAACCAAAGAGGATTGGCCAGTGTAGACATACTGTTTGAAAACGACGAGTACGCCTTGGCGGTGGAAGTGAATATCCACTTGACTACGGAGGATGTGAACGACCACCTAAGGCTGATGGAAATGTTGCGCCGGACTGCGGACGAACGCGATGACAGGCGAAAATATCTCGGAGCCGTTGCGGGGTCTGTTGTTACCCGGAGCGCCGCTGACTACGCATTGAAGAGCGGCTTCTACGTCATTATCCCTTCCGAAGAAACGGTGGACATTGAGGCGCCTAAAGACTCCAACCTCCGGATTTGGTGAAGCTCCGGCCGGAGCGGCTATGATAAACGCGCAGGTGTGGCGGGAATAAGAAGAGGAACTGGGGACGATTCCACACTCCTTTTTCCCGCCTCTTCAGGTTAAAAAGATATTCCCTCTAAAGAAATCGCCTGATATTGAATCGAAACCACGACTCCGCCCTGTATATATGCGGCGGACGAGCGACTCATCGCGCTTGAGCGGGTTATAAACATGCGTCCCGGGCGGGAGTCATTTTGTTTCCCGGCGGCAGATTAATTCCGGTTATTGGTTGTTCTGTTCATAATACGGTAATGTCATGTTATCTTTAACAGACTCATGGGAAATCAAGAGGTATTTCCACGGCTTCCCCTTGCTCCTGGCATTATGCGCTGAAGCATAACGGCACCAGGTTTCCGCGGCTGTTTTCTTGTTTTGCACTTCCTGGGAGTGTATCTGGTTCTCCGCCTTGGTCTCTATCATGTAAATCGTATCGGAAGTCTCCGCTACAAAGTCAGGAATATATTCGCAAGACTCGTTTCCAGCGTGGTAAAAAATCTGAAACTGGCCTTTGGCAGGCT
>JAISCC010000059.1 GCA_031265845.1 Treponema sp. | reverse complement strand
AAGGTCTCGGCGCATCCATATCGGAATCATCGCGGAACACGTTTGATGGGAATGACTCCCATCTGTGGCGGTATTAATTTTGAACTGCGCTTTTAATGCGGTTATCGAACACGTCTATTCTAAAAACATCTTCATATTTTTCTATAATAATTCATGAGTCAATTTTCCCTTTCTTCGGCAATATTCAACATATAATCTTCCACTATGTTATGACATACCACCTTCATATTACTTTGTCAATAAGTTTTAGCGCCGCCAAAGATGGCGGCCGGATGTATGCCGCGCACGGTGATGCCGCAGACTACCCTATCTTGCGCCACACAACGCCGTTGGGGGTGTCTTCCAATATAACGCCCTGCGCCTTCAAATCATTGCGAATTTTATCGGCTTTCACAAAATCTTTCGCTTTTTTCGCCGCTGTCCGTTCGGCGATAAGCCGTTCAATCTCCGAGGAGATTTCTTCCTTTTTCGCCGCGTCTTTCAGTCTCAATCCAAGCGCTTCGTCCATAGAAAAAGCCGCCGCAAGCGCTTCGGCTTCGGGAACACTGTTGTCCTTGAGCAAGCCCCACAGTTCAGCAAGGGCGCGGGGCGTGGCAAGATCGTTTTCTATCGCCGACTTGAATGCGGCAAGATATGCGGCGGCTTTCTCATCAGAAACGCGCTCCGGTATATCGGCGGCTTTATCCGCCAGAACCCTGATGCGGTCGGCTATCGACTTGCGGGCGTTTTTCGCGCCGTTCAGCGCCTCGTAGGAAAACTGCAACTGGGTGCGGTAATGTCCGCTTAAAAGAAAATAGCGGTAATCAAGCGGATCATAGCCCGCGTCAACCAGCGTTTGCAGGGTAATGAAGCCGCCCGTTGACTTGCTCATCTTGCCGCGGTCAAGCACGAGAAATTCGTTGTGAACCCAGAGCTTCACCCATGGGCGCTTTCCAGTCGCGGCTTCGCTCTGGGCTATCTCGTTGGTATGATGAATGCCGATGTGATCGACGCCGCCCGCGTGTATGTCGAACTGCTCGCCCAAATACTTGATGCTCATGGCTGAGCATTCAATGTGCCAGCCCGGATACCCGCGCCCCCATGGGCTGTCCCACACAAGCGCCTGATGTTCGAATTTGCTTTTGGTGAACCACAGTACAAAATCGTGGGGGTTGCGCTTGTTTTCGTCAACGCCCGTCCGCGCGCCAGCTTTCTGCTCCTCAAGATGGAGGCGCCCCAACTCTCCATACGCAGGAAACTTCGTGATGTCGAAATAGAGGTTGCCGCCCGCAAAATAAGTGAAACCATTCGCCTCGATCCGCTTGATAAGCGCTATCATCTCTTCAATATGTTCGGTCGCCTTGCATACCACGTCAGGACGCCTGATATTGAGCCGGTCAATATCCGTGAAAAACGCCGCAGTGTAGAATTCCGCGACTTCAAGCACGCTTTTGCCCCGCTCGTCCGCGCTCTTGACCATTTTATCATCGCCTTCGTCATTGTCGCCTGAAAGATGCCCCACATCCGTAATATTCATAACGTGTTTCACGTCATAGCCCGCATAGCGCAGCGTGCGCGTCAAAATGTCATGCGTTACGTAGGCGCGGAGGTTGCCGATGTGCGCATAGTTGTACACTGTAGGCCCGCATCCGTAAAAGCCAACCTTACCCACCGTTACCGGCGTAAACTCCTGTATTTCGCGTCCAAGCGTATTATATAAAAACATACGTTCTTTTTTTCCTCCATTCACATTATAACAAAATAGGAATATGATATGCTACTGTATGGACACTATAGATGAATTTTTGAAAAATAGCAACATACCCGCCAACGCTTCCATAGCAACCCGTATGCGCGAGCCGCTTGCAAGGCGCGCCACCTTCAATGTAGGCGGCGAAGCCGCGTTGTGGATTCGTCCGAGTCAGAAAGACGGCGCGGATATGATCGCCGCAGTTTTTCAGCAGGCGAGGATTCAGGGGCTGCCGGTCTGTGTTTTGGGCCGGGGGGCGAATGTCGTTTTCAGCGACAACGGTTTTTCCGGCGTCGTTCTTGATACGGGCGGCTGGAGCGGCGTGGAAACCTTTGACCAAGAGAGCGGGCGGATCGTGTTCCGCGCCGGCACGCGGATCGACCGCGCCGTTGAAACACTTGCAAAGCATAGCTTTGGCGTACCAGACGAGGAACCCTCCTGCGACGTGATGGGCGCCCTTCTCGCGCTTGGGTATGGAGGGCTGGAATTCCTCGCTGGCATGCCCGGAACCATAGGCGGCGCGGTGTACATGAACGCCCGTTGCTATGAGCGCTCAATCGCCGACACGCTTGTATCGGTCGCCATTATTGACGAGAATCTGCGCCACGCGACAGTCCCGTTCCGCGCTGCGGAATGGGGCTACAAGAAAAGCCCTTTTCAAAACAGGGACATGCTCATAACAGCAGCCGAATTTTTGCTGTACAAAAAGGAAAAAGACGCTCTGCTGGCGGAAATGGAAGCCCACCGCGCGGATCGTGAGAGAAAAGGACACTACCGCTTTCCGTCAGCCGGCTCCGTCTTCAAAAACAACCATGCGTTTGGCATGCCAACCGGCAAACTCATAGACGAGCTTGGACTTCGCGGACACTCTCACGGCGGCGCTATGGTGGCGCCCTTTCACGGAAACATCATTGTCAATGCTGGCGGCGCGACTGCGGCGGACATCCGCTTTCTCGTAGATGATGTAGCCCAAAGGGTTAGAAAAAGCGCGGGCTTTGAGCTTGAGACGGAGATCGTGTTTATGTGAGGACGCCTCTTGATTAGAAGAGTCCGCCTGATGCGCCGATTGCGGCTAACTTTTTGACAAGGCGGCGGAAGAGACTCTTATAGCGCGTACGCCGAAACAAACAGAAGGCGCCTGTTGTTTTACAGAGGGGATTCATATGATAAAAAGATTGTACGCGCTATTAGAGATTTGCCTGAAAAAAGTGATGACAGCGAAAACGTCCGGATCTGATGTCAACATGTTAAAAAATTGTATCTGCGGATTGCGCCATGTGATGTCACAGATTTAAGAGAGATTTTTGTAGCCTTACAGTCCGTTCCGTAGGCAGATCATGGCGCTTGCGGACGGTTCTAGGGCAGCCTCACTCTAAATGCATAATCCTCAGTACAAGTGTAGCCGTAGTCGTTGCGGGGTCCGGGTGTTCTCCTCTTGGGCGAGGAAGGACGCTTGAATTAGTACAGGCGGCGGAGGGATTGACAATAAAAACCCGCCTTGTCTCATTAGCGGCATTTATGGTATGACTTGGCAATAACGATTCCGGTGAAAACGCCCAGCCTCGCGGATTTTCTTTCCGCTTATTATCCGAACTTGCTCCAACAGTAGGTCAAAAGCCCGATTTTTCTCCTGAATATGTGGATATTAGTTTCTTTTTCAAAAATTATAAGGGAAGACGACGGGTCGAAATTATTTTTATAACTCGTGTTACGCTGACTTGACATAAATTCCTGAAAGGATAGTGATGTATGGTTGGGGATATACATGATTTATACAGTGATTGTCTGATGATAAGCGCCAGAAAAACAACGGCGACGGAATTGGCGGACGGAGCAATCAGCCATGATCAAATCACCCTGTTTTTCGCTGGGGAAGAATTGGAGGGAAACTTTTGTGGCTGAAGACAAAAAAAGCTGATGCGCCAATACGAGAAGGGGGAAGTCCGCCTGATGTTTGATGCACGATAGTGGAAAAGGAGCGCTTGGACGGGAATGAGATAATCCGCTGGCGTTATGACCGCGGCAAAGGCGGGAATGCAAAGGGGATGGACGTCCTTACGGGGTTTTGCACGGAGGAAGATGAATGCGGGAAACCGCAAGCGCCGGCAGACTGTCAAATGACAGCCAAAGCGGAAGCGGAGGGCAAGACGGGGGAGGAGCGGCGGGCGGGCGGGCGAGGCGGAGACACGTGAAATTCGGGCGCGTATTGGCGGATTCGTGGTTTGCGCCGGCGCATTTAAAGGATTTGGGATTTCCGGCAATTTTTTATAAAGAAGACTTTAAGAATAAAGGCGGGTCGTTCGGCGTTTGGCGGCCGACGATGGAGCGATGGCGGGAGACTTTCTCAAGGCGCGCTCTACCAAACGGTGGAGTTGTCGAGGCGCGCCATGAGAGCATAAACAAAATACGGGGATAGGGCGTTCGTCTGCGCATACGGAGAGGGCGCAAAGCGGGCGTGTGTTTGCGGCGATATATGCGTATGCAAAATTAGAGTTGGCGGCACTTAATCGCGGCTGTAGTCGCTTCGCGGTGAAAGCGCCGATTTATCTGGGTCATTGAAGCGGGCGATGGAATTGCCGTCCGCTCTTAACCGAGGGATAATAACGTTTTTGCGTAATATGAGGCATATAAAAAGGGTTTAAGACCTCGCCCCTTGGGGGCGGAACACTAGGGGCGCGGGAGATTTGTTCTCCCGCATATATGCGACCGCATACGCGAATATTTTCAAGGAGAAATCTGCAATACCCTGCGGCTTGTAGCAGGGATTCTTTATTATGGAGCCGCTCTGCATAGACGGCGAATATCGCGCTATCCCCTTGTCAGTGATCTCTTGGCCGCCAGCGTTGATCTGCTATAGGGTGTGATCAGGCGGCAATGAGGAGCGAAGCAAATCCGGGGTTTATGACGCGGGCCGCCGCCAAGAAAAGCCCATGAATCACACATTTTCACACGAACAGACATGAACTTTTGCTTCGACAGTAAAGACTGAAATGTGAAAACAGGCGGCGGCATGAAGGAACGCTCTGTTCTGTTCGTGAGATTCGCGCTATAGGTTTCATCTGCCCTGAATTGCGGCGAAAAACAGCGCTGCGGCTTGAATGAACGCCGAGGTTTCAAACCGGAGTCCGATTGTAAGCATGGCGGATTGCGAGCCTTGTTCCAGAGCGGTGTATACAAGCGCGACCGGAATCAGGAGAAGCGGGCGGTTGCGGGCGATAAGCGCGACCGCTATGGCGTTCCAGCCAAGGCCGCCGGAGAATCCCACGTGGCAGCGTCCGTATGTTCCGGCTACGGCAAAGAAGCCGGCAAGACCGGAAAGTGCGCCGGACAGCGCCATTGAAGGCATCCATCGCCGGCTCGCATCTATGCCGACGTAATGGGCGAAAGCCGGAGTTGAACCCGCTATTTTAAGCCTGTAACCAAAAATGGTGTTGTTGACGAAGAAATGTCCGGCGACAACCAACAACAGTGAGACGCAAAAGGAAATTGAGAGGTTCGAGGGCGGCAAGATGCGGAGGAGCCGTGGCACGGCTTTTGTCGCAAGGAGGTTTCCCGAAGGATCGCGGAGGGGTCCGGCAAGAAGGTAATCCGCGACCGGAACAAGCGCGCCGGACAACAGGAAGCTGGTGATGATTTCGTTTGCGCCAAAGACTTTTTTGAGAAAACCCGCTATAAAACCCATGGCGCCGCCGACTGTGATTGCGGCGACCGCCGCGACCCAAAGGCTCACGCCCGCGACAGGAGGCAAGATCAGCGACACGAGCGCCGCCGCAAGACCGCCTATGTAAATCTGCCCTTCGCCCCCAAGGTTGAAGCACCCTCCCTGAAACGCCGCGGCAGCGCCCAGCGCGGCGACAAGGAGCAGGCTCACGGCGTCAAGGGTGTTCCCGCTGAACCAGACGCCGTTCCATGGTCCTATAAAAAATGCGGCGAGCGCCGCCGCCGGTTCAGGAGCGTTGGCCACAAGGACGAGCAAGATGAAAAAGAGAACGCACAGCATGAGAATAATGAAATTTGAGACACTAATATTCCTCTTCATGTTTGAGGAGCATTTTGTCAGAAAAAGGCTTCTTATGCAAGATGAATCGAAGACGAATTGTCGCCGATAGCCGCCGCTTTCTCTCGGAGGATGAACGCTTCATTGCGAGTCATGCGCATAAAATATGTATAAAAAAAACCCATCCTTAGTAACAATTTTACCCGCCATGTGCGCCACGCGCAACGGCGCATCCTGCAATCGCCTGAATGTACGGCTATTTAAGCTTGGCATACTAATTGCATAATATATACATCTTAACACAATTCAGAGGAGATGAATATGAATGTGAAAGCAATTATAATTGGCGCGGTTATCCTGCTGGCGGCCGCCGGCGCAACGTTTGGTCAGGTGGCGAGCGATCCCAACGCAGGCGCAGTGGCGTCGCAAGTGATTAGCGGGAGCCTTGCCTTTGTAAAAGGAAGGATCGCTTTGCAAAGCGGCGGCGCGACCTATTACCTCCGGGGCATTGGCCGGCTTGTTGGGTTTGTCGATGGTCTTAAAGAAGGCGCGGAGGCGACGCTTGAAGGGTATGCGTTTGCCATTCCCCAGAACTATCAAAGCGCGGCTGTCGAGCATGTATTTCATGTTGTAAAACTCACCTGTAATGGAAAAGAGTATGATCTGAATAACGAAGCCCATTTCAGTCAGGCGGCGGCGCGTCCTCCTTTGCCGGGACACGCCGGGCGTCACGGAACCATGTCGCGGCGTTTTAGAGGCGTTCACCCTTTCGGTTGGTAGCGGCCGGAGACATCTAGCTGCGACTGGCGGTCGAGAATTGCACGATGATACGCTTGACATTCCGTCGCGTTTCGGCTATACTCCACAAACCCTGTAATCAGGAAACATGCGGGCAAGCGCCGCCCAACCCCGCCAGGTTCGGAAGGAAGCAACGGTCAGTGGAGGCTTGCAGCGCCGTGTCCATCTTGATTGCAGGGCTTTTTTTTGCTATAATCTGATCTATGGCTTACGAGGTAACCGCTACAAGAAAAAGACCGAAAACGTTTGACGAACTGGCGGGTCAAGAATTTGTCGCCGCCACTCTGAAAAGCTCCCTGGAAACAGGGCGAATCGCCCACGCCTACCTGTTTACCGGTCCTCGCGGGTGCGGCAAGACCAGCAGCGCGCGCATCCTCGCCCGCTCCCTCAACTGCGTGAAAGGGCCTGTCACCGCCCCTTGCGGCGAGTGCGTCAGTTGCAGGGAGATAGCGGAGGGCAGGAGCCTTGATGTCATCGAAATAGACGGCGCGTCCAACACCGGCGTCAACGATGCGAGGCAAATTATAGAAGAAGTTCTTTTCCCGCCCAATTCGAGCCGTTACAAGATATACATTATTGACGAAGTTCACATGCTTTCAAACAGCGCGTTCAACGCGCTCCTCAAAACCATTGAAGAGCCGCCGCCCTATGTAGTCTTTATTTTCGCCACAACAGAGCTTCACAAGGTGCCTGCCACCATTAAAAGCCGGTGCCAGCAATTTGCGTTCCGTCTCATTCCCATAGAAACTATCGCCGGAATCCTCAAAAAAACATGTGAAGAGATGCGGATAGAGGCGGAAGACGAAGCCCTGTTCTGGATCGCCCGCGAATCGACCGGCAGCCTCCGCGACGCCTACACCCTTTTCGATCAGGTGGTTTCTTTCTCAGACGGGCGTATTCGTTCCGCCGTCATCAGGGAGAAGCTGGGGCTTGTGGGCATAGACAACCTCAATGCGCTTGCGACAGCCTGCGTTGAAAACGACCGGCGAAAAGCCTTGCTCCTCATTGACGATCTGCTGAACGCCGGCATCGCCATTGAACAGTTTGTCATTGATATGGCGGGCTTTTACCACAGCCTTCTTCTTTTGAAAGCCGGCGTCAGGAAAGAGTCCCTCTTGTCGGACAGCCCTGATCGTTTTTCGGAAAAAGCGCTGCAAACGCTCAACGCGGAGCAGATCGAGCGGGCTTTGGATTTGTTGCTTGGGTTGTACCGTGACATACGCTATTCCATTTCCCCGCGCTTCGATCTTGAAGTTGTTGTCTCAAAGCTCTGCCTGCTTGACAAATGGGTGTCGCCTCTGGAATTGCGCTTCGCCATCGCCAGCGCGCGGGAATTGCTTTCGCCTTCGGGCGAGCAAAAAAAAAATCGTTTCCCGGCGTCGGCGGTGTCGCCGGCAGCGGCGTCGCCGGGCGCCATTCCTGATCACAACGGCGCCAATGTCGGCGCTGGCATCGCCAAGCAGTCGCCGTCAGAGACCTTGAGCGAGGGCTTCAAGCGGTACCTTGCAAACCGCGAGACGGGCGCCGGAGATGCGCCGGCTCGAAAAATTTCACCTCAGGCGGAGCGCGTCTTGAGAATATTTGAAGGAACCATAGTAAATTAAGGAGGAGACATGCAAATAAATCCATTTGAGCTTTTGAAAAATGTGCAAAAACTGCAAGAGCAGATGGGCGACATGCAACAAAAACTCGAAGCGGTCAGCGCAACCGGTTCGTCAGGCGGCGGCATGGTGGAAATTGATCTGAACGGACTCATTGAGGTGCAAGCGATCAGAATAGCGCCGGAATTGATGAGCGAGCATGACAAAGACATGCTTGAATCGCTCATTGCCGCGGCTTTTACAGATGCGCGGGACAAAGTGAAAGAAGCCATCGGGCGGGAGATGGGCGGTCTTGCTGGTATGCCGAATCTTTCTTCCTTATTTGCGGGTATGGCGTGATCGCCCGGGAACTCAACGCCATTGACAGGCTCGTCGCCTTGCTTTCAAAGTTGCCCGGCATCGGCAAAAAGAGCGCGTCCCGTCTTGCCTATCATATCCTTGACGCGGACACAAGCTACGCCCGTAGTCTCGCCGAACAGCTCGAGTCCCTGCACGAGGCGATAAAACGCTGCTCCGTATGCGGCAGTTGGACAGAGACAGACCCCTGTCCAATATGCGCGGATATAACCCGCGATTCCCGCACAATTTGCGTGGTTGAACGCGCCCAAGATGTACATATTATAGAAGAATCCCGCGAATTTAATGGACATTTTCATGTGCTTGGCGGGCTTATCGCGCCCCTTGAGGGCATAAGTCCGGGGGATCTCACCATCGGGCAACTTTTGGCGCGTGTGAAACGGAACGATGTACGCGAAGTGATCCTTGCTATGAATCCAACCGTTGAGGGGGACACCACCGCCTTGTACCTGCAAAAACTGCTCAAAGAAGAAGGCGTAGAGGTGAGCCGCCTTGCGTCCGGCCTGCCTGTGGGCGGAGACCTTGAATACACGGACAAACTCACCCTCTCGCGGAGTTTTCGCGGGCGGGTACGGATGGGATAACCGCCGGCGCCGGCAAACGCCGGTTTTCTTGCTACATGCGGAGCGCGTTCTGTGAATTTCGCGCTTACTTTACGGCGAGCATTTCGATTTCGATCTTCGCGCCTTTTGGAAGCGCGGACACCTGTACGCAACTTCGGGCGGGCGGATCTTCGGTAAAATACGATGCGTAAACTTCGTTCATCGCCGCGAAATCCGCGAGGTCTGTCATAAAGACCGTTGTCTTGACCACGTCTTTGAGGGACGCGCCCGCAGCTTCAAGAATCGCTTTGCAATTTTCCAGCGAAGCCTTCGCCGCTTTTTTGATGTCTGCGGTTTCCAGATTGCCGGTAGCCATATCTATCGGAAGCTGTCCGCTGGTGTAAATGACGGCGCCTGCCGCAACGCCCTGCGAATAGGGTCCAATAGCGCCCGGCGCCTTGCCGGTTGTGATGATTTTTTTCACGGTTTCTCCTTGCAACGTATTATACCGTTGCCGTTTCATTGTGTCAAACTAGGAAGTGGAAGGCGCTTCCCCTTCGTCATTCCCCGTCACTTGACGCCGCCGAAAATGTCTGTCGGCGCTCATTCTCCGGCGAGCAACCCCGCCCTGTCAACGCTCCGCAATATCCGCCGTTTTACGGCGCCCGAATTGCCGGTAAAGTCGGCGATCCGTTTGCGTATGATTTTGCGGTTTGAATTCACGCCAAAAGGACACGCACATGCGGTTTTAAGTATGCCTTTTTCTTCAGCGCAGGCTATGATCTGCCGTTCCTCGACAAAACAAAGGGGGCGTATGATGGACACCGGATATTTCCGGTATTTGAGCAAGATCGGCATGGCGGAAAGCTCGCCCTTCGCCGTCATATTCATAAAAAACGTCTCGATAATGTCGTCAAGGTGATGTCCAAGAGCGATCTTGTTAAAACCGCGCTCGACCGCGTATTTCAGCAGTTCCATACGTCTCTGGGTTGAACACCAGTAGCAGTTCATCGCGCGCCCCGGTTTGAGCCGCCCGATGATAGGCGCGGATATGTCCGTAAAAGACACACCCCATTCGGCGAGCCGCTTTTCAAGCGGGGCTTTTTTGCAACACGCGCAGAAGTCGCTCGCTATGTGGACTGCCGCAAGCTCGTAGTTTCTCCGTATCGCCGGACGGACGCGGGAAAGCGCCCACGCCATAACGGTTGAGTCTTTGCCGCCGGACGCGGCTACGAGTATGCGGTCGCCTTCTTCTATGAGATTCCGCTCCATAATGGCTTTGGTTACGAGTTTTTCTACGATTCCGCTCCGCGCCGCGTTCATGGCTCCTCGCGGCTCCCTGCTTTGGCGTATACGTCCTGAACCACAAGCCCCGCCAGTATCATGCCGGCGCTTGCCGTCACCGTAACGCTGCTCCCGTTGATGACCTTCTTTGAAGCGCACCATTCCGGCATATCTTGTCCACACGCTCCGGAGCCGGCGCCACGCTTTCTTGCGGGACAGAGACACCGCGCTTTTCCGCACGCGACCGGCGTGTCAGAATGGATCGGGATGCGTTCGCCGCTGAAAACAACGGTGAAATGCCCGTCAAACCCGCGTTTCCGCAACCCGTGGCGCACAAGCCGCGCAAGCGGACAACCATGCGTGTCCCATATATCGGCTGTTTTTAGCTGTACCGGATCGAGTTTCTGCGCCATACCCATTGAGGAGAATATCTTCACCCTTTTTTGAAAACAGGTTTCTATCAAGTCGAGTTTGTAGGTGAGGCTGTCGATGGCGTCGATGACGTAATCCGCGCTTTCCATATTGAACAGTTCCACGTTTTCTTTTGAAAACACCTGTTCAAATACAGTCACGGAACAATTCGGATTTATAGCGAGGAGCCTGTCCCGCAACGCTTCGACTTTAGGCTTCCCTATGGTTGAGGGCATAGCCTGCGCCTGTCTGTTTATGTTGGTGACGCATACCGTGTCCGAGTCAACAATGGCGATGTGTCCCACGCCGGAACGCGCCAACGCTTCGGCGGACCAACTGCCCACGCCTCCAACTCCAAAGACAATGACCCGCGACCGCTCAAGCGTATCAATCGCTTCACTTCCGACCATGAGCGCAAGACGCTGAAAAAGAGGATTCATACCAGCGTCTTATTGTGCGTTTTTTGCAAGGCGTAGTCAAGAGCCTCCCGCCACAGACGTTTCACACTGCATCGAAACGTCCTTTTTTAGGCGATTTTCACATTTTCACCCTTGCAGAAATTTTCATTCGATTGTATGATAAGCAGGTAAACAGAAGGGGGCGCTATGGCTGATCAAAACCATCAATTAGTTACATTTCAATTAGGCGAAGAATTATATGGAATAGATATTATGGATGTTAAGGAGATCGTCAGGGTACAGGATATCCGCGCTATTCCAAACGCGCCGCCATACGTGGAAGGCATTTTCCACCTGCGGAGCGAGATAATACCTATCATTAATTTGCACAAGCGGTTTCACCTTAAAAAACTCGCGGCGTCCGAAGAAGACGAGTTGCTGTCGGGTTTTATCATTCTGGATATTGACGGAATGAAGCTGGGGGTGGTTATTGATCGTGTTTCCCGGGTGGTCACCATAGACCACGAGCAGGTTCAGCCGCCTCCTCAAATGGTGAGCGGCATCGGATCCGAGTATATTTACGGGGTGGTGCGTCAAGAACAGGGCGGCTATCTTGTCATTTTGAGCATACGCAACCTCTTTAATCCTAAAGAATTGCAGAAAATTGTGGAACTCCAGCGCTAAATTTACGGCATGATAGAAGTTTATTCTCCGACCATCCGGCGCAAGGAAATGGACGCCGTATTGACGGTCTTGGTTGAAGAGAAGATCGGTCCCGGAACCCGGTCGGAATCGCTTGTTCAAAACGTAAAGGAGCAGGTGGGATTCGATTATTGCATTGGTCTGCGTAGCCCCGCGCTTGCGTTGTATTTCGCGCTGAAAGCGCTCGACATTGAAGACGGCAGGGAAGTGATCATTTCCGCCCTGTCGCCCGTGTATTATGTCCGGGTAATCAAAGCCCTGCGGCTCAAACCGGTTTTCTGTGACACGCCGCCTTCCTGCGCGGTTATTGACAAGGATCGCGTTCACGCCCTTGTTTCATCTGAAACAAGGGCTATTGTTGTACATCATACATTGGGCTTTGTTCCAGATGCGGTTTCCATTGCGGAACTGGGACCGCCGGTCATTGAAGACTGTTCCCAGAGTTTTGGCGCGTTTTCGGGCGACAAGCTGTCGCCTCCCGCAGGCATCTTCACTATAGTGGGACTGGAAGAACGCGACGCGCTTACAGGAGGCGGGGGCGCCTTGCTTTTTGCCATGAACCGCCGCAATGGAACGGTTCTGCGGAATGTGGGAAAACTGCCCGGCGAATACGCGCTGCTTGACATGAATGCGGCGATGGCCGCCGCGCAACTCAGGGAAATGCGTAGAAATCTTGCCAAGGTGAAGGAAATCGCGCAGGCATACGCGCAAGCGAGCCTTCGCACCCGCCACAAACGGTTTATCTCCCGCGACGACGTGGAGTACAACAACTACGCTTTCCCGCTTATTCTTGAGACCGGCATGAAGGACGTGACGGCATACGCAAAAAAGAAAGACATAGCGGTTGAAAATCCGTTTGTCGACACGGTTGCGGGAAGCGGACTTGTCGCCGGCGATCAATGCCCTGAGAGTTATTCCCTTTCGATGAGAACCGCGCTTTTTCCGATCTACCCCCGGCTCATGAGCGCCGAAATTGAAAAAGTGGCGAAACTCATCGGAACCTTGCCCTGACGCAAATGGATGTAAGGAAACCATGGAAACGATAGTCCTCGCTTCGGCTTCGCCCAGACGCCATGATTATTTCAGGTTGCTGGGGATTCCGTTTGTTGTCAAACCGTCAACAGTAGAAGAAACATGGGATGAAAACCTTCCGCTTGAAGAGGTGCCGAAAGCGATAGCCACGCGGAAGGCGCTGTCTGTGGCGGAATCGGCGCTGACAGACGGCGGTGGAACGTTGGCGGAGTTTCGCTGGGTTTTTGGGGCTGACACCATTGTCGCCATAGACGGGCGCATTCTCGGAAAACCCAAAGACCGCGCCCATGCCAAGATCATGCTTTCCCTCCTTCAAAACCGCGCCCATAGGGTTATAAGCGGCATAGTCCTGTGCCGGTTGGAGGACAGACGCGTCAGCGCAAAAACCGTTATAAGCGAGGTGGCTTTCGCGCCCATGTCCAACGCTGAAATTGAGTGGTGCCTTGATACGGGCGAATGGGAAGGGGCGGCGGGCGCGTACAGGGCGCAAGGCGTTGCGAGTTGCTTTATTTCAAGTCTACAAGGCTCGTTCAGCAATGTGGTGGGCCTGCCTCTTCGGGAATTTTACACGTTGCTTCGGGAAAACGGCTATGAGTACGGGGCGACGCGATGAATTGTTTAACCGTTAAAAAGTATATGGCGCTCTATAAACCATCAACGTTTTTTAAGGAAAATAGCCGTTGCCGTCCGGTTTAATACTGATTTCAGCGCCGCTTTAGCCCAAGAACGAATAGGAGCCGGGTTGCGGGCGATTCGCGTTAAATTTTTAAAAAAGTATTGACAGAAAACATTATAAGATATATACTCGTTTAAAATGTCGTATATATTCAAAGGGAGTGTTAATACACTATGAACGAGTTATATTATGCGCCGCATCATGCGCCGCGTCTGGTTGACCGTGATGGCAATAGCGCCGTGACGCCGTTGTCATTGTGGGGGGGCCCGCCCCCCCCCCCCACAAAAAGAACAAAAAAAAAAATCAAAAAAATAAAAAAAAAAAAAAAAAAAAAAAAACAGAA
>JAISCC010000018.1 GCA_031265845.1 Treponema sp. | reverse complement strand
CATGTGCTTTTTTATTGGCGTTATTGTCTGTGGCATACCGAAAATATTAAAGAAAATCCACATTTTTTTTCTCTTTAATGTGGGCATGTTAGTTTCCCGCGGGCCCCCCCCCCCCCCCGTCTTCCTTAAACCGCTTAAAGCGCAGCCCGTGTGAAGGTATTTTTCTCTTTTCAAGGATAGTGATATGGCAATCATCAACAATAGCGGTTGTTTTTCCGCCCATCCCAACGCAGGCGGAACATTTGGCAAGATCACTGAGGAATATAGCAGAAAGAAACACCCGTAACATAAGAATTCAGTGGAATGATATATTTCGTTTTTACATATTTTATGCGAGAGGTCTAATGCCCCGCCTATCATGGAAGGCGATTCGATAGAATTCCATGAATTACGATTGTAATTGTCGGATTCACGAGTTGGGCGTTGCAGGGCTTATGAAGCTCTGATCCTGTGGCATACCGGGAGCGCGTGATTGCGGAGTCAAGTCTGGTGATCTGCGGCGGAGCGGTTCATTACGACACTGTTTCAAAACTAGCCGAGTTTTGAAAACCGGCTCGCACTATAACAGAAAGAGAGGTTTATGTATGAACGGCAAATTTTTTAAAGTCGTTGCGGCGGGAATTGTTCTTGCAATGTTTCTTTTGGCCTGTGAGAACTCGGGATTAGGAGACACCGGTCTCGGCGGCGTGGTTGATACGAGAGGGCCGACAGCTTCAATAGTCGACCCTCTGCCGGGCAGTTTTATCAAAGGCGCCCAGGTGTTCAAGATACAAGCTGAAGATGACGTGGCTTTAGCCAAGCATAACCCGGTCGCCATCGCTTTTGTGAACGACCTTGCCGCCAGCGTCGGCAAGGACCCATGGATACCCGCGTTTTACAACGCATCTGATAAACTGTATTACGTTTCCATAGATACGATATCCATAACGAATTCTGTTGACGGACAGTATTCCTTCAGAATAAAGGCGTGGGATGAGGCCGGATACGCTCCTTTTGAATCCAGCGACCTGGTATACTCGGTGAAGAACGGCCTCCCGACCGTCGAGATGCTCATCCCTAAATTGGATTGGGCGAATATCGAAACAGACCCGGAAAATGCCCCGGAAGTGTTGAATTCCGGCTTTCTCTCCGGAGTCGCGTCAGACTTGCAGGGAGTTGAGGCGGGATACCCGCGGCTCAAGCTCTGGAAGGACGGCGAACCCGAGCCGGAGGATTGGAAAATTCCGCCTGTTCCCGCTCCTAATGAAGGCGGGAAAAGTTTCGCGTTCCGGTATTACACGTCCAGCAATGGCAACGAAACTTCGGATATGATGGATCTCTTGACGGACGGACTCTATCACATCAAATTCCAGATAAAAGACATCAACGGATTGGAAGCGGACTATCCTGAAACAGGCTCGGCGCTGATAAGCATAACGTCCTCGCCCGAATTGCCCAAGATCGTCATCACCAAACTGCCCAATCAACAACAGAACAAGTCATTCGTTATAAGAGCCGAAGTCACCCATTCTGTCGGAGTTTTGGGACAGAAAGATGTTTTCAACCAATTTTCTACGAACTTGACCTTTACCAAGAACGATATTGTATATGGGCTTCCGTGGAAATCCATAGCACTTGACGAAACCCACGGGGAGCGCAAGGTTGTGTTTGAAAGCTACCCGATAACGCCCGGACAAGCTCTTGACAATCTGGTGATAGCACGCGGGGGAGGAGAGGAACATGGGGAGCAATTCGCTTTTCCGGATGACACATACGATTTTGACGTTGAAGCTATAAGCGTTAGGTCGGATAAGGCGACCACGACGTACGCGAACATTATCTTCGATACGGTCGCGCCTTCGGTTGAAGTCACCAATATAACGCCCATATCCACGAAAAGCGGCGTTCCGGACGGCGAATATGTGAACGGCAAGGTGACGGTGGACTTTACGGCGACGGACGGCAATGGGCTTGGTTCGGAAAACGACGGAAAAAGGCGACTGAAATACCTTGTGAGTCAGACGCGGCAAACCGGCTTCTCCCCGGATGATCTCTATGAAAAAGGCGAATGGTTTGACAGTTATCCGTCCAACGGACCTGTTGTCATCAGTTCCGCCAAAAGGATGACCGTGAACACGGCGTATATCCACAACGGTCAGCCGCTTTACGCGGACGGCGAGCCGCTTTATATTTACCTGATAGCCAAAGACAAGGCGGGGAATGCGAATTTTGTTGAAAAGACAGTGAATATTGATCAGGCTACGGACAAGCCCGTGTTTACGTTTACAAACGAACAGATACCCGATTTCGCCGCATTTGGGGAAACGCCGCCCCCCTACCAAACCGCCAATGTGATGAGCGGCGCCAACGCTTCCATAAGCGGAACGGTTGAAGATGACGACGCGCTCCATGTAGATGTCGACACAGGCGGAGGACTGCAGGTCTCCATTTGGAAAGAAGAGAAGGGCAAGACCCCCGCGTCTGTGGATACATACTTCTCTACTATTGGGCTTGCCGGCGCCAAGTCGGCGAAATTCAATATAAACCTGTCCCAGATGGGTATGGCGACGAATGAAGCCGGCGAAAAGATATGCGGCGACGCGGATTCGTTGCCGGAAGGCGGTTACTATTTTACGCTGAAAATGAGCGATCTTGCGTCCGCAAAAGACGGATTGGACGCGGCGACGAAGGAAACCGAGGTTTACTATGTCGCGGTTGATATGAAAGACCCGGAAATTGCCATAACATCGTCGGCGGACAACGCCTTTGTGGACTCGAAATCCGCCTTGACTATAGAAGGCGCGGTGGTGGAAGCGAACTTTCTTAGTTTGAAGATAAGCGCGCCTCATGCAGTTGGCGTGACGCCGGAAGCTGGAGATTATAAAACGGTCGCGGTTAACGGGGATGGCGGCTGGACCGTCACTTTCGCAAACACAGAGATTAGCCACATATACCGGCAGTTTACGCTGGAGGCCAAGGACCGTTTCGGCAGGACGACTGAAAAACTGCTCACAGTGAGGGTTGACAACGAAGCTCCTGTTGTGAATTTGATAAAGTTTCCTGTTGAGAACACAGGGAGTCCGCCCGCCGTGTCCTCGGTGACGAGCGCCGATTTGTCTATAAATGGCACGGCTATTGACGGGCCCGCCGGCTCCGAGAGCGGGGTGGAGCAGGTGTTCTACCAAATAACCAACTCGGCTGCCCCGCCGCCCCAGCCCGCGAATTACGACTCGCCCGACGGATGGAAGATGGCTAACGGCGGGGCGCAGTGGAGCGCCGTAGAGACGTTGTCGTCCACGCAACAGGGGAGCCGGTACCTTCACGTGTTTGCGCGGGACGCTGTACATAACACAGGCGCGATAAAATCCACGCGCTTCGAGGTTGACACCGAAAACCCGGAAATAGGCGATGTCAAGTGGACGGGAACCGTTCCGGTCGGCGCGACCAGCTATGTGAACGGCGCGTTCGCCCTGAATTTCGCCGCGTTTGACAGCAACGCCTTGCACTCCAGCGAGCCGGTTTCCATAACGCGGAAAGCCAGCGGCGGGCAAAGCGTGAATGTTACGCCTGTTTTTGAAAAGAGTGGATATTACAAAGGCGATTTTTCGGACGCGCACTACGGCTCATACGCCGCCTATAATGAGAAGAATCTTTGGCGCGCAACCCTTCAGCAAACGGCGGGAGCCGGCGAGGGCGAACTTGAAAGCGGCAGTTACGAATACACGCTCTTGGTAAGAGACGCGGCGGGTAAGACCACGACGCGGACTTTTACGATAGCGGTAGACATAACCCCGCCTGAAATTGAAGTTACGGGCGTAACCCCGACCGTCGCGAAGGAAACGGGCGACACGGTGAACGGCATTGTGCGTGTGAATTTCAACGCCTCTGACAACGAAGGCATCGGCGAAGATAGCAATGACGGTTCCCACAAGCGGGAAATCAAGTACCTCATATCAACAAATGGATCTCTCACGGACGCGGCGGCGATTTACAAGTATGATAGCGCCGGCGAGGGCGCGGTATTTGTGGATGCATTTGTGAACGGCCAGAACCTCACTTACAACGACGGCAAGAGCGGCAGCGTAAAGGTAAAACCGTCGGAATCCAAGTCCTTGTACATCGACACGCAGAAACTCTCCGATAAGGCGGACGCCTATCTCTATATCGCGGCGCAAGACCGCGCCGGGAATTTCGGCTGGTCCAGAACGACGCTCCGCGTTGACCAAAGCGCCGATACACCGTCCATAACGTTGACCAGTATTGACAAAGATGTTACGAAACCAGACGATTTGGCGGGCAACGCCCATAGTCAGAACATAATGAGAGATGCCAGGATAAGCGGGTCGTTCGCCGACGACGATGCGATTGACACAGGGTCCGCAAGGCTTGTCATTTGGAAGGAAGGCAGGGAGGATGACAAGAAGACCATTGCGTTAACTGGACTTTCCGGCGCCGGTACGGTGAATTTCGACGTGAAAGCCCAGACTCTCGGCGCGGCTTTCGGCGAAGCTGAACTTGGGGAAGGCGTCTACTGCTTCACGCTTGAGGTCAGCGACACGACCAGCGGCGATTTCAAGATAACGCCCACGACAACGCAAGTTGGCCCGTTCTGGTTTGCGGTTGACACGAGCACCCCCAAGATTACCGTAACATCGCCTACACGCGGCTCCTATCAGTCCGAGACATTCACCTTGTCCGGAATCGTTTCGGACACGAGCAACAAGCAGGGTCTGCCGCCTGTTCTCACCTTTCAAGACCCGAACGATGCGGAACCGGTCCAAATCGAATTCAAGAATGAGGATTACGATGCGCAAACAGGCGAATGGAAATGGACGCATACCGCAAACGGTATAAATGAGGATAAACTTAATGGAAAGACAGTGCGAATCGTCGCGAAGGACCGGTTCGGCAAGGAGACGACCGAGGATTTCACTGTAGAGTTTGACAATACTGCGCCGGTTGTCACCATAAAACAGCCCGCCTCGCAGAATATCTGGTTTGAAGGCGTTACTATGGCGTTTAACGGTTCTTTGAGCGACAATAACGGCAAGGTGTTGCAGAAGGTTTATTATTTTATCCTAAAACACCCGGGTATTGGGGCGTTGCCGAATGTGCCGTTGTCTCCGCTTGATACAGAAAACGTAGACAGCCGTTGGCGGGAAGCCAGTATAACCGGCAACACGTGGTCGGTTATGGTCGATTTGAACGATGATGATAATGCGCTGGAAGGGGCGAATGTCCTTTACGTGATAGGCTACGATGAGGCGGGCAACGGGCCTGACAAGAACGCGACGTATTGGGCTGATGGCGCGCCCATGTGGTCGAGCGCCTGGGGGATGAGCGACAGTCCGAACCAGAATACCGCCGCGTCTATGATCACCTTCTATATAGATCGCGTCGCGCCTGTTGTGGAGTTGCAATTCTACAAGGCTTCGGATACGAATGAGCCGCTCGCAGACAAATCCTTTATTAAAGAAGGGTTTGTCCTCAAAGGCGCGGTGACTGACACCAACAAATTGGATTCTCTGGTTGTAAAACAAAACGGCGTTCAGATAGCGCTTACGGAAAGCGAACTGGTCAAGACAAACGACAAGGAATGGACAGTGAATCTCACGGGATTGCCCCGCAACCCAGATACAGTGAGTGAGCCGCTCGCGGAGCCAGAAGGCGTTTATGTCTATACTATTGAGGTTAAGGATGCGAGCGCAGGCTTGAATCATGACGTTACGCTGACGCGGACCATTACGGTGGACACGAGCGGTCCTGAGGTAACAGTACAGTCGCCCGGTGAAGACGAGCCATTCAACTCCGCGTCAATCACCGTTGCCGGCAGCGCGGACGATACTGAGAACGGCGCGGGCGTGTCCAGGGTGTATTTCCACATAGGAGCGGACGAGTTCGATGTTCCTACAGGAGTTATTTCCTCAGAGTGGTGGACGCTGGCAAGCGGAACGACCCAATGGTCAAAGACCAACGTTCAAATCGGTTCTATTGAAGGAATGTTGAAGCTCACCGCGTTTGCGGAAGACACGTTGGGCAACAGAGGGGAGAAGAGCGTGCAGTTATTCTATGTGGACGCATCCAATCCTGAGATTCTCGACGAGAAGTACCCCGGAGTCACAACGGATAAATACGCGAATGGCAAGTTTACTTTGGAGTTCACCGCGTTTGACAGCAATACACTTAATGAGGATGATTCTAACTTAGAAAAAGGCAAGCTTGCGGGCGTCGTCATAACGCGGACAAGCGGCGGCGCTCCAGTTGATGTCTTCAATTCCTATGAGGTGAGCGGCCAGTTTGCAGAGCTTGTCGGGGAGCAGGAGGCCTACACGGATGATGATACGGGGAACATGCTCACCATTAAAGGTACGTATAGCGGGGCAAAGCACCCGAGCATTGTCAATTACAGCAAGGAAAAGATTTGGGGCGTCGCCCTTCCGCAGAACGACTCGACAAAATCGGGGACAAGCGGACTTTTAGCAGATGGAATATACGACTACCTTATCACCGTAACAGACGAGACCGGCAAAACCACGTCCAAGACCGTTACGATAACCGTTGACACAAAGGCGCCTTCAATTGACGTAACGAAATTTACGGCGCTGGCGAGCCATGATTTGGGCGGAGGCGAGGGCATCCTGGACTATGTGAATGGAGTGATTCAGTTCGCGGCATCCGTGTCCGACGAAAACGGGCTCGCCACGTCCACGCTCGCGGATCCGGCTTTGCAGTACTGGATACTGCCCTCCACAAGTCAGAAGCCTACTTGGGAGACTGAGGGCGGAACACCCTTCGAGCGTTCCGCCATGCCCTTAATTGACACGGCGGCTGAACCATTTGACCAAACCGGCACAAAAGTGGCGTCGAGCTATACGCTTTACATCGGCGCGAAGGACAAAGCCGGCAACACAGGCGTCGCCTCTTATAATACGGACGCGGATCATAATTATTCTTTTGTCATCAATCAAGAGACGGATAAGCCGTTTGTCGCCATAACATCGCCGGACGCCGACGCTTATGTCGGCTCAAGCCACCTCGTGCAAGGCGTATTGACGGATGACGATGGGTTCAAGGCAGGCGACAACAGCAACCGTATCAAGATAGAATACTCTAAGGATGGCGAGGAGGGTGAATGGAAGCCTGTAACAGGAACCATTACCACGACAAAAATCACGGACTTTGAATACAACTTCACCTATTCGGTAGCGGATATCGGCGATAGTCCGGTATGGTTGCGAGTAACCGTAATGGACGATGAGACAAAGAAACTGGCAATGTCCGGCGCATCAGCGGAACAGGCGACCGACATTGAGTTTATCCATTTTATCATTGACTCGACTCCGCCGAAGATAGCGGTGAAAACGCAGGACAACACCTTCAATAAGGACTTCACCCTCTCCGGAAATTTCGTGGAGCTGAACTACAAAGAGGGCAGCCTCAAAGTTGGCGTTAATGGCGGAGCGAAAACGGATGCGCCAGTTCCTACGTTGCAGGGGGGTGCTAACAACACATGGGATTGGACATACGATGTTGAGTTAAGCGTTTTACAGGACGGGGTGAATACCATAGAGTTTGAGGTCTACGACATGCGCGATCAAGTGGGCAGAATCTCCGTAGTGGTGAACAAAGACACAGTCCTGCCCACGGCTGCGATATCCGAGTTTAAGAATTTCGTAACCGTCGTCACAGACGGCGAGACCGTGAACTACGTGAACGGCGTTGTCAGGTTTACGGTCATAGCGTCCGACAACATAGGAGTCAAGGAGACCCGCTACTGGCTGTTGCCCAAGTCGACGGATGCCGCCACGGAAACAAACCGTGTAGCGGCTCTTGAAACCGCGATGAGCGCAACGGGTTATGATACGGCAGCGTCTGCCAGTGCAGAGAACAATCCCGCCAACGGCACGGTGTTTACCGAAACGCAGGTTTTCATAGACACGGCGAAGGGCACAGACAATCAAGCGACCCCGTCGCTCATCGCGGATAAGACGGAATACACGCTCTACGTGGGGGTTTCTGACAAAGCCGGCAACGTGTCTGTGTATACCTATAAGCCCACTGAAGGAAAGAATTATTCCTTTAAGGTAGGCCAAAGCACGGATACGCCTGTTTGGACATTCGACAATTTAAGCGCCAATCCGGAGGAGAATTTCATAGCGGGCGGCGTCTTGAGCGGAACCGTTACTGACGACGACGGCTTTGCTGCGGGCGCCAGCCTTACCATTGAGTTTAGGCCTTATAACGAAAACCCCGAGTCCGGTTGGGTCGCAATGTCGACGCAGGCTCTCCTAACGAAGACATTGATTGGCGCGCGCGAAATCAGGTGGACAACGCCGTTGCCAAACAACATTACGGACGGGGTGTATCAAATACGCCTGACCGCGATAGACGACGGCGTCAAAAAGGTGGGGGACGAAGGGAACGTGCTGTTTAAGGGAATGCCCATGCAATTTACGGTGGACTTGACCCCGCCGGTACCGGCAATCACCAACATCGGGGGGACCGAGATTGCGGACGCGGGAGACGCGCCCAACCTGTCGGTCAAGACCGCCCCGTCCATAGCGGGAACGCTGGTTGAAAACAATCCGCTGTCGCTCGTGGTTACGGTGAAGGACAGCGTAGGCGCTACGGTTGCGAGCAAGGCGTTTGGCGAAGGGACAGACGAAGGGACATTAGAAAAAGAAGCAAGTGGAAAATATACCTGGTCGTGGAATGAGGGGATAAGCTCCGAAACGTTTAAGGGTCTGCCGGACGGACTCTACACAGTGATAGTGGAAACCATCGACAGAGTAAACACGCAAGCCCACACCGGAACCGTCCAGCATGTCTTCTACAAAGACACAAGCGCGCCGAGCGTCGCGTTCTCGAACCTCTCGAAGACAGTGGAGATCGACAGAGAACTGATGCTGGAAGTGGCGGACAATAGCGGCGATAGCAGCGGGTACACTGGTTGGTCCAAGCACGGATTGGGGGACTTGGCGTCTCCTGCGGACATTCACACTGCGGCGGTGACGGAGTACAAGGAAATAAAGGCCTCTATTACGGACATCATCCGCAACACGGACACGAACCTGCGGGGAACCTTCACAGACGCATATTCGAGCGTTGCGGCATTTGAGTACCGGTTTGACACCGACCCGTATGACGAGACCGCTCCTGACGATCCCAACAAGACCCTCTGGCGTTCAGGCGCCGGCAAACTGGGAACCCAGAATGCGAAGACCACCAGTTGGCTCATACCCATACCGGCAAAGAACGAAGGGGATAATCCCGTACAGGACGGCGTCCGCCTCGTAACCATCCGCGTACGTGACGCGCATGGCAACGAAGGTGTAACGTCCAACATCGCCTTCCACCTTGACCGGGAAGCGCCGGCGTTTGACTTGACGAAATACGACGGAGGTGCGAGCGGAAATGATGAGGCGGGCAGGGTTTACAGCGGCAATGGACTGGATGACGATGGGGATATTGTCTTTATCCTCAAAGGACACGTAGAGGACGCGAACATCACGGAGATGACTGTCACCGGAGTGAGCGGAATCCTTCCCGTCGTCTCTGTCAACGAGACCGAATCCGCGAAAGACTTCACCTATACGGTAACGAAAGAGAAGTTCAAGAATCTTGGGGACGGCTCGCACACCATCACCCTGATCGCCCGCGATATTGCGAGCAACGCCACGCAAACAACATGGATATTCGTCAAAGACACGACCCCGCCGGAAAACACCTTCCTCAATATGGGCGATACCAGCGAAAATACGGAGGACGCGCCTTTCATCTTCGGGGATGGCTCGGCGAAGATAATGGGATCGACAATAGACGCGACAAGCGGACTGGAGTCTGTGACATATACTCTGGAGGCGAAAGGCGAGACGGGTTGGAGTGATTCTACTAGTATAAAAACCAATGAATCGCTTACAGCCGTCCCCACGTGGAACATCGTGTTGGGCGGAAACGGCGGACTGGGACTCGCTGACGGATATTACCGCATTCAGGTGACGGCGACAGACAACGCGAAGAAGACGGGCGGGGCAGAGAACTCCAATCCCAATAAAACGGTCAACGAATCTGGTTCGCCTGAGTGGATATACTTTGTTCTAGACACTGTAAACCCGAATCTGACCGTTGAGCCAACCAATCAGTACTACAACCGGGACATTCCTCTGAAAGGAACCGTCTCTGACACCAACGGCATTGAGAAAGTTGAGGTTTCGTTCGCTCTCGCGCCGGCATCAAAACAGACCATAGAGACCGGCGGCATAAATCCCGACAGCGGCGGCTGGTCACTAACCATGCCGATAAAGGTTGAGGGTGAGAATAGTTACACCCTTGGGCAAGGCAAGCAGACCATCAACATCACGGCCTATGACAACGCGGGACACACGACAACCCTGCAAAGGGAATTCACCCTGGATACGACTCCGCCTAACGATGTCGTCGTGAAACAGCCCAACGAAAGCGGCAAGCGCGTCATAGGCGAACTCACCGTGAGCGGAGTCGCAAGCGACAACAACTCGGTCTCCAGGATTTTCTACCAGATAGGCAAACCGGACACAACCCCAACTGCCACGATTACAGAGGGCCAAGCCTATACCATAGTAATGGCGGGAGACTTTAATTGGGTGGATTATGGCGCGGTAGCAAATGAGGAGGGCGTATCGTTTATCGCTACAGGTACGGCGCCGATTGACGGCGGCGAATCCGCTCTGGCGTGGAAGGACACGAATCTTCACTCAAGCGGCGCGAGCGAGTCGACGCCCACTACTATACAGTGGAGCGGCGGCGTGTATGCATGGAACGTAAAATTTACCGAACTCAAGGCGTTCGTGAACGGCGGCGCAGGCGACACATACGGCGTGAAACGCTATCAGTACACATCGTCAAGCGACGACACGCTTATTAAATATGATGAGGGAAATACCAGCGGGTTGACCCCCGGCGCGCCTGAAAACAATGTATGGGATATTCCCATCAACGTACTGGCGTTTGACATCGCGGGCAATGCAACCCGGACTGCGGAGTTTTACATCACCGTTGACCCGCACATGGACAAAGCCACGACTGAAATCATGACCCCGGACGGCAAACAAGCGGTCGGCGGCACAGTGCGGCTCACCGGAATAGCGTCGGATAACGACAAAGTGAACAGCGTATGGGTGCGCGTAAGCGGCTCAACGCATAATGACAACGATGTTTGGAAGAATCCTGGCGACCATACTGCGGGATACCAGGACTGGGCTTTCCTCGAATGGGCGAATGATGCGGAAAACCGGTGGTATGATTGGTCGCTTGAGAACGAAGCGGCGGAAACCAGTGAAAGCACTCAGGGGCCGTCAGAGGGGCTGGGCATAGGCTGGCACCAGGCCACCCTTCAGGGCGCGGGCGGTGGATCAGTGAACTGGTACATCAACCTCAACGCCAATGGCATGTTGAATCCGGCGGAGGGGAACAATGACAGGACAGTATACATCGAAGTGTTCGCCCGCGATACGAAAGACAACGAGTACTCCGTCCAGATGAACAGTGTGAACGGGTACATCACCCGCTACATCCTCACATTCAGCAGCAACGTGCCTATCATTGAGAACATTATGGTAACGCCGCAGGACGGATCCGCCAAGGATTACTCGTATCAGATGCAGATTTCCAGGACCGTTGCCATTACGGCGGATGTGAAAGACTCTGACGGAATCTCCGCGATTACGATTCAACCGACCGGAGGGAGCCAGCTTTCCGTTATAAATAAGACTAACGAGAAAATCGACGGCCTTACCACAGTCAGCGCGACCGCCGATAAAATCATTACGGCGGGTGGAGCTATCACGGCGGGGAAGAAGTACTATGTCGCCGATTCAAATGGCTTTACTTCCTACAATGGCTGGACTCCGGGCGCCAAAACCTTCTATGCGGGAGAAAACGGCATATCGCCCGGCGGTACGCTTTACGAGGCGGACGACAACGGCTACTTCATCTACCATGTGAAGATGACGCTTGCAAGCGACGGCGACACAAGCTCCTATAAAGACGGCACCGGCGTTTACGGGCTGACCCTGCATGTAGCGGACGACGCGGCGCAGCAGCTTACGGCAGACTCCGCCATGAGTTTCCAGATTGACAACTTCTACCCGCGCGCCGCCTACACTGCCTCTGTCACCGCAGTTGGGGACTACACCCTGCGCGGCACGGCGAACGACGCGCCTGCGTCAGGCAGCGTACAAGGACTGGAGTCCGTCACCGTGTACTTCAGCCGCACCATCAGCGGAGCCACCACCTATTATATGCCGATGGCGACAAACAACGGCGGCATGACAACGCACGCGGTCTCATCGGACCCCGCCGCGTATACGACGGTCTGGGCGCGGAAATGGGACGGAGCAACTCTTGGCAATCTGATAGAGGTGGTGTATCCGCAATCAGGGTACGGCATCAGGATTGACCACGACGAATCGGCGACCGGCGAACAGGACGGGGACAATTTCGTTGAATACTGGTATGACAACGCAGGTTCGGAAAAGACCTGGGGCGCGACTTTTGACTCAACGGCGATTGGCGACGGCAGAATAACAGCGCATTACATAACCGAAGACCGCGCGGGCAATAAAACCTACTCGGAACAGGATATCTACTTCCAGAATAACGCGCCGTCAATCATATCCCTCGACCTGGGAACGCCGTTATTCGGCGTAAACATTGGCACGAAGCAGGTGAGCGACCGTTATCTGGACGCCATATTCACCGTGCGGAACAGCGCGTTCCAGATAGGACTCAACGTGAGCGGCGGCAACGGCCAGAAGCATTACCGTGTGAGCTATCTTAACCGCTCAGAAGTTCCCGTATCAATCATTAAGAAAGGCTTCATATACACCGTCGCCAGCGCCAACGCGGGTTTTGACTTCAAGACCATCGGCGCGAAGGACAACATAGTTGGAGCGCCTTTTGTAGCGGCCAGAGACGAAAACGGCCTTAACGGCGCGACTGTATTTGAGTATACGAGCAGTCAGGAGCCGCCCACGCTCGTCAAGCAGGATGGGGGCGTAGGAATAGGAAGCGAAGCCTCTGTTAGTGTGAATATTAGCTTTACCGACGCGGACTTTGGGGCAGACAATGGCAAGATACCGGACTCAGGCGCTTACGCGGTTGTAAAGGCTGGAGGAACCCTGATAAAGGGGCGGAAATACCGTATTGAAGAGCTGGGGAATACGCCCTGGTCGAGCCTTGCCGGGCTTGTCAACGCGGAGAAAGGCTCCACCTTCATCCCGGCGGAGAATAAGGTTATGACTGGCACCGGCGTGGCCGTTACGAGCAACGACCGGTACTTCTCCATCAAGGTGTGGGACACCACCCTGGCTGGATCGCCGGAAGAGGAACAACTCAGCGACTTTGTGATGCTTGCGGCGCGCGTTGAGAATGAGGACTCGCGTCCGCCTGAAACGCGGCTCTACGATGTGAATCCCAAGTCTGAAACCACGCTTGCCGCGAGCGTCAGTCCTGTGGTGTCGGCCGGAGGCGCCACTACGGTGCAGAATACGACCAAAGGCTCGCTCTATATGCTGAACGGAAAGATTTCCGGCCACATTGAGCCGAGGGACGGCAAGGGCGATGGTTCAACCACAGATGCTGCGAAGGCGAGCATCTGGCTGGAGCAGGATAGTGACGAGTATGGGAATCTGATAGGCGACGGGCCGAAACCCAGCGGTTTTGCGGCAGACACGGTGTCAGGCGTCATAATGTTGCGCGGGCAGGCGCGGGACGACCAGCGCATTACGGCGCTGTACCTTGACTTCGGCGGGACGAACAGGCTCAAGATGCTTGAGGCGGATACGGATGGAACGCTCAAACGGGCGGGATCATTGACCACGAACGATGTGGGCTTGTATCAAACCCTCGACCTTGACGGGCATTATGTGGAGTGGACGTACCGGTGGGACGCCGGGACGCTCATAACGGGCGTAACGACGGAGACGTTAGGCGCGGTAACGGTTGTCGCGCGGGCGGAAGACAAGAAGGCGGCTGCGGATAATGCGGGCGCGTCCAACATGTCTGACACCGCCGGCGTGAGCGCAGACAGGAGCAATGCGGCGAATAACGCGGACTACAACAGCATAGGCCTGTCCCTTGCGCCCTACATCACGACTCTGACGCGGTTCAAAGACTCCTCTGGCACTATGGATACAAACAAAGCGCCCGTCTTGCGCTCCAGGAACGGCTGGTTCAGCTTCAGGCGGAGCCTAGGAGACGCGGAAAGGATGCAGATAGAAGGGTTTAACCTTGGAGATGCCACCGCCTCCCGCTCTGTAACCATAAACGGCGGGGACAACGTAATGGCGACGCAGAATAGCGCTTATTACTACATCGATGTCCCTGCGGCGGCGAGGAGCGGCGCGGTTGTCTACACGGCGGGCGGCGTTACGGCGGTGAACAACCGCAACAACAACGCCAACAGTTGGAACACGATCCAGGAAGCCCTTGCGGGCAATGAGTCCTCGTCTCTGTGGAACGACGACCGCGCTGTGCATCTGTTTGACAGCCACAACCTAGAGACGGGCGACAATCAAGGACACTTCAGAAACCCGACCGTCGTCGGCTCCATAGTCAAGCCGGCGATGACGATCAACCCAACCAACGGCCAACTATGGGGGTCCTGGAGCAGTTACCTGATAAATGGCAGCACCTACAACAACTACGGTACAGGCGGGAGTAATATGCCTGCGTACTACAGTCAGAATAACGGCACTACTGTGGCGATACCGCTAACGTGGAATTCGGATCCGCCTGAAGATACGGACATTTCGTGGGATTCCACAAATACGAGAGTGAATATGGTGGTTCTGGAGAATTATATGCAGACTGGCTATGATATAGGCGGCTTGAATTATCTGAATCCGACGAACCGTGCCAACAACACTAATCATAAGGGTACGTGGATAGAACGGTTTCTCAATGCTGACAATCAACAATTGATGCAGTTTATCAATCCGCGGATAGCGAACAACGGAGCTGTGAGCCATATCACCTACTACGACGCCAAATACCAACTTCTTCGGTACTGGAACACTACCAAAGGGGCGCCTACAGGTACCACTGCCGGCAATCTTGGTATCCCCGGCGTAATAGTTGAGGGAACAAGAACTGCGGGAACCGGAACCGACGCGGGCAATTACAGCGCGATAGACGTGAACAGCGCGGGCATACCGGTCATCGCCTATCTGGTGCAAAACAAAGCCAGCGGTACGGAAAAACTGAGATACGCTTATGGCAACATGGTCAATGCGGAAACCTTTACAACTGCGGACATCCCGACGACCGGCGTATCCACTGCGGGACGCTATGTGTCCATGCGCATCAATAAAACTACTAACGTTATGCACATCGCGTTCATGGACAGCGAAAACGGGGACCTGGTTTACGTCAAAGGTACGCCGCAAGGTACAACCGGCGCGTATGCCTTCGGCGCTCCAGTCATTGTGGATAGCGTGGGCAACGTGGGCAAGTGGGCTGATATAGCCGTTGACGGAGACGGAAACCCGGTCATCTCCTATCTTGACCAGGGCGGCATAGACTCCCGCACCGGCTTGAAGATGGCGTTCCCGACTGACGCTGACTTTGCAGAATGGGAATACGTTACCCTACCAGGCCGCTACGTGGTCAACGACGTGCGGACCCAGGTCGAGTGCGACACCAGAGCCACAGGCGTGCGGGCGTGGAACGCGGCTTTCGCCTACGTGTCCGACGATTACTACCGTATCTCCTACTATGTGAAGTAGTCCCGCCATGCATGAGAGGCTCTCTCACGCATAGTGGGAGGCGCCGCTCACGGGCGGCGGGGTGTAAAAGGCGGGGCCGGGGCAAGCCGCTCTAGAACGCGCCGCCCGTGAGAACTCCAAAGAAAAAAGCGCGCAAGAAAGGAGAATATATTGAAAAAATTGAAGAAGCTGAAAAAACTGAAAAGCCTGTCGCTCGTTGTTCTGATCGTAACCGCATGTTCCAAACCGCCGCTATGGCTGGTCTCGCCCGATGTGGATGGCGCGTGGCGGTCATTCGTGTGGGCGGAAGACGCTCCATTCGCCGAAACCGCGTTGTTTGAGGGTACGCGCCCCGCGAACCGCTATGGGTTTATCATCACGACAACGCGCCCCGGCGATGCCGGGGAGGACGAGCCGACGGATGTCTACCAGGGACTCTATCAGGCTGGCGGTTATGGAGACAGCATCGTTCTGGCCATTGACCCTTGGATTGTATTTTACGAATTCACCGGTTCGTCTCTGACACGCGCCCGCGCCGAAAAGCCCGGCGAAGGGGTCTTGATATTGCCGGGCGCGGAAGAGGACGCGGTTTTGGCGTGGACAGCGCAATTCGTTCAATCAAGGCCGGGTGTGTTTCCCGCTTTCGGGGGACAGACACTCATTGATGCGCTCATTGATGCGATACGCGCTGGAGCGCAGTTTCAGAAGGGGGCGCAAACCTATAATTGGGCGAATAGCTGGAGCGTCTTCTTCGAGAGCAAGCCGTCGTGGATTTATGCGCCCTATAGCGTAGTCCGCGCCATGCCGCCTATCAAGACGGCGGGTTTTGAAGCGTGCCGGTTTCCCACTCCCGCAGATTGGGAGTCTTACGGGGTTCAAGCCGCAGTTCTGTGGGCTACGCCTTTTTTTGGAAGCGCGAAGGAACAGGCGAAGCTGGAGGCGGCCAGGGCGTGGCTTGTCAGCGCGGATACGCAGAGGCGTATCGCGGACGCTTTCAATTGGCTTCCCGCGCATCCTGATATTCCACCAGCTAATGCGCTCGCCCGCACTATTCAGGGTTTGTGCGCCAGGGCGGAGTTTGTGTGGACGGCGGGAGCGTTTGAGTGAGAAGCGATGAGAATCTGATCGGCGGTGTCTGACACCGGCATGATGTCTGATAGTTCTGTTGTGTTACGGGCGTTAAAGAATCATCGTGTTTCGTTAGGCTGGGTCAGTCGCCGCGTCCATGCCGTCAAAAGTGTCTGACATCGCATCGTCTATATCGTCTAATAAACTGAAGCATCGGCGCAGCCTGTGGTATAAACTGCCGAACGCCCACTCCGCCGCCCGCTCCACAAGCCCCGCCTTCACCGGATTCTCCGCTATGTATTCCCGCACCCGCAAAAAGTCCGTCATTCCCTTGATTATGCGTGAATAAAACCGTTCCCCCCACACATGGCCTTTGCGTCCGTTCATCTTGTTCCACGCTTTGGCGAAATTGCATTTTATCCATTGCATTATCTTTGACAGATTGCCATCTTCACGTGGTTTTATCAAGAAATGGATGTGGTTTCCCATAACGCAGAAATCCCACAAGCGAAAATGAAACTTCTCTTTCGCTCTTTTGACGAAAGAAAGAAACAACTTCTTGAATCGCGGCTCAAGCAGAGCCATGTCGTCATGATCGATTTTCGACGTGACATGGTAGGTCGCCCCGTCGCGGAGTGTTCGTAAGCTTCTCATACTTATATATAGGGGATTGTCATGAAAATTGCTTTAGTGTCAGACGCCGTATGCGCTTCCGGCGCTAAAACGCCATCAGTGTTTCATCCGCCGCGCCGTGTGGTTTATAAAAATACCCCCACGCTTGGAAGAAATCCAAATTTTTCCAAAACAACCCGCCTGCCTCGTCCCCGTAAGAGCGGGTGTTTCCACCAATTTCACGCCCCATTTCCTGCGCCGTTTACGCCTTGTCTTATTGACCTTATTACGGCGTTGCGCTATTCTGTAAGAAGAGGTGTAAAATGATTAAACGGCGTCTAATTTTTATATGTATCCTGCTGTTTGTTTTTCAGAGCGTTCAGATTTTTGCGAAAGCGGTGTCAGACACGGGTTCGGTTGCAAAGTATGAACTTGTGTTGTTGCATACCAATGATCACCACGGCGCGGTTCTCCCCAACAGTGGCAGAGGCGGTCTTGCGGAACAGGCGGCGTATATCAAGGCGGTGAAAGCGGCGAATAAGCAAGTGTTGCTTGTAGACGCGGGGGACTTCAACACCGGAAGCGCCCTTTCCAATATGTTCAACGCAGAGCCGGATATTCTGGCGTTCAATCGTATGGGTTATGACGCGGGCGTTTTTGGGAATCATGAGTTTGACGGCAGTTTGGAAAAGTTGCGACAGCAGATGGAGTTGGCAAGCTATCCGTTGCTTTCCGCCAACATCAAGACCGCAAACGGCGTTGCAAACGGCGATTATTTGGGCGTTCCTTACCTTGTCAAGCAGTACGACGGCTTTAAGGCGGGGCTTTTCGGTCTTACTACACTCCGTACGTTAACCATCGCAAGCCCTGACAAAAGTCTTGTATTCATCAACGAGATTGACGCGGCTAGAGAAATGGTGGATATTCTGAGAAATCAGGAGAAGGTCGATATAGTTATTGCCATAACCCATATCGGGGACGTGAAAGAAGCGCCGGATCACATTACATCGCCAGAGCTTGCTGCGGCGGCGCCGGGCATTGACATCATTATTGACGGTCATTCCCATTCGTTCTTCGCCGAGCCCAAGAAGGTGGGAGACACCTACATTGTCACCGCAAATGAGTGGGGAAAATACGTAGGACAGGCGAAAATCACCATTTCCGGCGGAAAGCTGTCAGGCTTTGACTGGCATCCTATCGCTATTGGACCCGATCCGGAAGTTACGGCGCTGCTTGAGCCGTACATCAAGAAAGCGAATGAAAGCCTCACAGAAGTGGTGGGCGTCGCAACCGACGACTTCATATTCGGCGACAGGCTCACCCGCAAAATTGAAACGGCTCTGGGTGACATGATATGCGACGCCAATGTGTGGTATTTCAAAACCGTGTTCAACCAGGATATAGACTTCGCCTTCCATAATGGCGGCAACATCCGGGCGGAACTCCCCAAGGGGCCCATCACACAAGAGCGGATTCTGACGATCCTGCCGTTTGAGAACTACCTGTACGTGGTCTCGCTGAAAGGTTCTGACGTGATAAAACTGTTTGAGTTTATCGCAACCATTCCCCAGGGAGCGGGAGGATTCCCCCAAGTTTCAAAAGAAGTCCGGTATACCGTAGACTATACGGCCGCCGCCGCTGGCGCGCTCAAAGATTTGACCATACACGGACAGCCAGTTGACGCGGACGCGGTCTATCGTTTTGTCACCAACGACTACCTTTTGAGCGGCGGGGACGGCTATACAGTCCTCACTCAGGCGCAAGAGCCGTTTAACACCAGCCTTTTGCTTTCTTACGTCGTTGTTGAATATATCAAAGCGCAAGGCGGGCAGGGCGGCGCCATCACTCCGGAGACGGACGGGCGCATCACTATCATCGGCGGAGTTTCCCAGTAGCAATGCCGCGCATTGGTTTGGGACGAGATCTGCACAGGCTTGCGCCGGGGCGGCGCTTTCTGCTTGCGGGCGTTGAAATTCCCTGTGAAAAAGGCGAGCTTGGACACTCAGACGCCGACGCGCTTGCCCATGCTGTGATTGACGCCATGTTTGGCGCGGTCGGTATGGGCGATGTTGGAGAGCTTTTTCCTGACGCGGATCCAGTGTACAAAGACGCTGACTCCATGCTTTTGCTCAAGAAGGCGTTTGAGCGCGTAAAGAGCGGCGGGTGGCGCATTGTCAATCTGGACTGCGTAATAACATGCGAAACGCCGAAAATTCTTCCTTACCGCGAGAAAATCCGCGCCGCGCTTGCCGAGACGCTGGAAGTGAATGTCGGCGCAATCATGGTGAAAGGCAAGACCAATGAAGGGATTGACGCGATAGGGCAGGGAAACGCGGTGGAAGTTCTCGCGGTCTGTCTTTTGGAGAGTGTATGAGCAAACCTGAATGGGACGGCATTTTCGTTTCCCTTGAAACATGGCGGAAGGAACTCCACGAAGCGCTTCCCGCTGTGACCACGGTTGCGGCGTCCTACAAGCGGGATCCATGGGCTGTGATCGCGTCCACGATCCTGAGTCTGCGAACCAAAGATGACGTAACGTTCAAGACTTCGCAAGCCCTGCTTGAAAAAGCCCCAACGCCAGCGGCTTTGCTTGCGTTAAGCGCGGAAGAAGTCGAGCGTCTTGCGTATCCTGCGGGCTTCTATCGCACCAAGTCGGCGAATCTCCTGAAAATTGCCGCCATCATCGAGAGCCGATATGGAGGGGCGGTGCCGGCGGATATGGACGCGCTTCTTGCCCTGCCGGGCGTTGGGCGAAAGACCGCCAACCTGGTTATCACCGAAGCTTTTGACATGGACGGCATCTGCGTTGATATTCACGTACACCGGATAAACAACCGCGCGGGCTGGGTCAAGACGCAACACCCTGAACAGACCGAAATGCGGTTGCGGGACATTCTTCCGCGTCCTTATTGGAAGCGCATCAACGATCTGTTGGTGCAATATGGGCAGAGACTCTGCCGCCCTGTGAGTCCGTTTTGTTCAAAATGTGTAATAAAAGAACACTGTGAGCGCAATGGGGTGGAGAGATCGAGATAAAACGCGCCGCCTTTCAAGGGGCGGCGGCATTAGATCCCACTGCGCATGGGCCTCCACGCGGCAAGCGCGAACTTTTGGCTCGGCGAAAAGATGAAAAAATGAGAGTGGAGTCATCCGTGGGAATGTCCCCCTAGGGATCTTCTATTAATCTTTTATATTCCTTTGCGCAATTATCCCTTGACGTATAAATGAGCCATGAAGATGAAAATTATGACCCCGCTTGATGCCCCCAACCTTTGCGCCGCACAACGCCCGCCTGCATTCACGTTGAAGACATCCCCTAACGCATACCCGCTTTTTCTCAAGAATCCGGCAATTCTATTCAGAAACGCTTCCCGTCCCTCCTCCCGCTTTTCCGAATAGGTAAAAGTTTTTTTACGCGCAACGCCAATTTTCTCAAACATTTTGTGTATCGCCTGCGGACAAACGCCAAACTTTTCCGCACCCTCCCCTCAAACGCCAGTCCAGATGCCCCCCAAGCGAACGGACCGGCTCGCTTTCATTCGCCTTCCCTCCGCGTTTCGGGAACGCCCTCTTTTCAAGGGAGCCGGTCTGTCCGCGCCGTTCTTTCTGGCCGTAACAAAGCTTGGAATCAACGCCACACGCTTCACTCGCTTCCTTAAATGTACGCCCCCCGCCTTTATATCCTGCCACTCCCTTTCCGAATGCCGCGTCATACGCCACGCGCAATGGTATAATAACTATTCGGTGTTCTAAAGTAGAACAACTATAATACTTGCGTTTAATTTATTGAATATATAATCTACACCACATTTTAGAGCTTCTGTCATAAAGCCTTTACTCCAATATTCAGGTAATAAAGAATAACCAAAGTCATATTCACGCTTTTCAAGATCACCTGTTCCCTATCCAAGCCATCCAATTGCTTTTCCATTATTTTTCGAAACAATAGCCAAATTATATGCAAAACGGGGTATTCGTTTATTATGATCTAGTGAATCTTCAATCCATTGTTTATAACCATTTTCTTCAAGAAACCATTTTTGATAATTTATTATCTTTTCTTCAATATTCATATCATAGAATAATTTTACATCATCAGTTTCTAAATCTCTTAAAATTAGTCTCTCTGTTTCCAATTTAAACATTTTAATTCTCAATATATTACCACCCAATAGTCCTCTATATTATATACAAATTACATTATTTTGTCAATATATTTTATAAAATTTCAATTTTTATTTCGCATGACAGGACTGTTTACGCTTCGCCGCCAGTAGGCGGCTCGGGCTGCGGTTTTGCTAGGTCAATCGCTACGCTCATTCCCACGCAAAACCTCCGCCACATTTTGTCGGCCCTGCAAATGCTACGCATTTGCTTATCCAGGCCGCCAAAACGTCGTAAACAGCCGGAACGTTATGCGACATACCACCCTAAAATTTTGTTAAATTTTACAAAAAGCATAAAGGCTATTGACATAATAAAAAAAGACTATAAAATATAAGAAATATTTCTTTAAGGAGATAAAAATGAACATGAAAAGAATTTATGCTTGGATTATTGATTTTGTGATTGTTTGTATAATTCAGACTATTCTTATGGGGTTGTTTCTTATAATGCCATTATTAAAGAATATTGACGATATAAATATTTCCAATGTTATGACACGACAATTAATCATAACTTATTGTTCTATGATATATTTAATTGTTAGGGATATTATAGGTAAAAGAAGCATTGGAAAAAGAGTATTTAAATTAAAAATTATTAATAAAAGCAATGGAAATGAGGCAAGTATTTTAAAAAGATTTGTCAGAAATATAACTTGGATACTAGGGCCAATAGATATAATTGTATTTTTAATATCAAAAGAAAGGTTCGGAGATAAAATTGCGGGAACGGATATTATTGGACAATGATAAAAATGTTGTGGATGATATAATTATAAAAATAATTAAATATGGGTGGGTGGTACGTCGCATAACAGGACTGTTTACGCTTCGCCGCCAGTAGGCGGCTCGGGGTTCCGTTCGCCTAGGTCGTTTCGCTACGCTTCACTCTCACGGCTCACTCCACCCACATTTTGTCGGCCCTGGTCTTGCTACGCAAGCCCTTATCCGGGCCGCCAAAACGTCGTAAACAGCCGGAACGTTATGCGCAATTGGTTTTGAATTGGTTGACAAAATTATTGAAAAATATTATGATAAAACAATTGAAGGAGATACTATTATGGAAATTAAACTTGCTAAAGA
>JAISCC010000016.1 GCA_031265845.1 Treponema sp. | reverse complement strand
ACCGTTACGTTCCGGGTGAACAAGACCTACGGGGGAACCTATTACCGTCCGGCCGTTCATGCCTATGCTATGTACGATGAATCTATCAGGGCCCTTGTGCCGGGGGTAAAAGATTAGATGCCGTGAGTTAGAGGTGCTCTAACCACTAGGTTAGAACGCCTCTAACCCATGTCCCTGTTCCCGGCCCGTAATTCGTAAAAAGAAAGGGATGATGATAAAGTTTCTTCAACGCTGGGGTGAACATTTCAGAATAGTCCCGAAGCGCATTGTCCGGTGGGTCAAAGCCAACCGTTGCCGCAGGGTATGGCTGGCAGTTCTTGCGGTATTATTCCTCCTGTTTGCCTTCTGCCTTCCGGACCCGCTCTTTAACGTTTCCTATTCGCCGGTTCTTTATGACCGGGAAAGGAAGCTGTTGGGGGCTTTGGCGGCCTATGACGGTCAATGGCGTTTCCCCCCCGGCCCGGTAAACGAAAAATTCGCCGCCGCGCTTATCGAAGCCGAGGATCGCCGGTTCCGCCTGCACCCCGGCGTGGACCCCCTGGCACTACTGCGGGCCCTGAGCCAGAATATCAGCGCGGGCCGGGTGGTTTCGGGGGCCTCTACCATCACCATGCAGACCGTGCGGCTCATGCGGCGGGGACAGCCCCGGACAATACCGGAAAAGGTCCTTGAAGGGATCATGGCTTTCCGGCTGGAAATCGGCAGGTCCAAAGACGATATTCTTGCCCTTTACGCCGCCAACGCCCCTTTCGGGGCCAATGTAGTGGGACTTGAGGCTGCCGCATGGCGCTGGTTCGGCCGGGAGGCCGCGGAGCTTTCCTGGGCGGAGGCGGCGGTCCTGGCAGTGCTGCCCAACGGCCCCGGCCTCATCCATCCGGGCCGGAACCGGGAACTGCTCAGACAGAAACGGGATATGCTGCTGGAAAAACTGTACCGCCGCGGCCTTTTTGATGAAGAAAGCCTCCGGCTGGCACGGATGGAGGCCCTTCCGGAAGAACCGCTGCCCCTGCCCCGGCTTGCTCCCCATCTTCTCAACCGGATCGTGCAGGAAAACGGAGGCCTTCCCACATTCAGCAGCGGTAAAGCTATTTCCCGAAACAGCATACTGATAAGCACCCTGGACCGGACCATACAGGAACGGGCGGACCATATCCTGAACCGCGCTTCAAGCCGGTTTAGGGGGAACGGCATCATGAACGGCGCCTGTCTTATTCTGGACACCCGCAGCGGGGAGACGGCGGCCTATGTGGGGAATACCGGTTCCACCGAAGCCGGGGATGTGGATATTATCACCGCCAAACGCAGTTCAGGGAGCCTCCTTAAACCCTTTCTCTACGCGGCGATGCTTGATTCAGGGGACCTGTTGCCCTCCGCTCTGGTGAGCGATATTCCTACCAGGGTAGGCAGCTATAACCCGGAGAACATTACCCGGACCTATCTGGGGGTGGTCCCGGCCGATGAAGCCCTGGCCCGGTCTCTCAATATTCCGGCAGTCCGGTCCCTCCGCCGCTTCGGAGTCGACCGGTTTGCCCGGCTCCTCCGCTCCCTGGGGGTCAGCACGCTTTTCAGACCAGGGGACGAATACGGACTTCCCCTGATCTTGGGGGGCGCCGAGGTAACCCTCTGGGACATGGCGAGGCTCTACGCGGGACTTGCCCGATCCGCCATGGACGAAAAAGACCGCCCGGAGGAAGGAGCCTTTTTCCCGTCCCGTTATTTTTCCCGCCCTGGCGCCGGTAATACGGGAGGCGCCGCCCCGGTTCCTCCCCTGGGGGGAGTCCCGCTTTCGAGGGGGGCGGCATGGCTTACCTTGGAAGCCCTGACTTTCGTCGTACGCCCCGGTGAGGAAGCCCATTGGCAGGAGTACGCCGGTTCCCGGCGCATCGCCTGGAAGACAGGCACCAGTTTCGGCAACCGGGACGCCTGGGCTATCGGGACCACCGCGGACTGGACCGTGGCGGTATGGATAGGGAATGCCTCGGGAGAAGGGCGGGCGGAACTGCGGAGCGCCAATACCGCTGCCCCGGTGCTGTTCGAACTCTTTTCCGCGCTGGAGTCTCTGGGGCTTTCCTACGGCGAAAAGCGGATTTCTTCCTGGTTTCCACAACCCGTGTCGGATCTGAGGTACCAGGAGGTTTGCGCCTGGTCGGGGTTTCCTCCGGGACCCGACTGTTCCGTCTTAAAGTACGTCCCCGCTCCCCTCTCCGCGCCGCCCCACCGTCCCTGCCCCTACTGTACGGGAATCACCGTTAACGAGGCGGGAAACAGGGTGTTTCTGACCGGGACATCCGCGGAGGAGGTACGGCAGGAACACCGTTTCGTGCTGCCCCCGGCGGAAGAATGGTACTACCGCTGGTGGAACCTGGATTACCGTCCCCTGCCGTCCCCGGAGGAACCAGTACGAGGGTCCCAACCGGGGAACGCCGCAACAGCCATATTTGCATCCCCGACAGCCGGGGAAACGGCGCTGGCCCTTTTCAACCCAGAGCAGGGGGCCCGGATATATGTGCCCCTAGAACTTGACGGCAGTGAGGGACAGGTCGTTTTTGCCGCCGCCCACCGGGACTCCAATGCCCATATCCACTGGCACCTGGATGACGCCTACCTCGGCAGTACCACCGTGTTTCACGAGATGGAAGCCCGGCCCGGCGCAGGACTCCATACCCTTACCCTGGTGGACGAATGGGGCAACACCCTTTTCCGCCGTTTTGAGGTACTGGCGAAGACGGAAAACTGAATAGAGGACATTGATTGTTGGAACGGGTTCTGGGATTACAAAAGCGTATAGACCCGTGTTGCGCCACGTAAAAGCGGAAGTGTCGGTACATCATGGGCGGAATGGAGCGGATGGTCAACCGCCTTGTCCATGACCTGTTTCCGCTCAACCAAATCCGTCGCATCCTTGAGGGCGAGGGCAACCATTTTGACCCGCCGTTCCTCAAGGGTATGCTCAAAGATATGTTCCAACAAGCGTTGGATTTTTACATGGCGCAAACGTTTCTCAATGGTTTGATTTTACGTGGCGCAACTCGCCCACTTGCTTTTTTTTCTATTAATAGGTATAGTATAACACCGATTCAAAACGGCAGTCCAAAGGGCGCGTTTTGAGACCGGTCGCGGATATATCCGCGTAGTTTCCACCGTACGGTGAGATACAGGGTAGGAAAAAGGGCGCGATGAAACGCCCCTTTTGTTAAAGAACACGTGAGGAGGATTTTGTGGCAGTAGTTACCATGAAAAGTTTGCTTGAGTCTGGAGTACACTTCGGTCATCAAGTGAGGCGTTGGGATCCGCGAATGAAAAAGTACATTTTTGCGGAACGGAATGGAATTCACATCATTGATCTCCAGAAAACCATTCAAGCGATCAAAGACGCCTATGAAGCGGTCAGAAAGATCATCAAATCAGGCAAAACGGTGCTGTTTGTCGGCACCAAGAAACAGGCCGAACAGGCGATCCAGAAAGAAGCCGAACGGTGCGGCATGTTCTATGTGAACAACCGGTGGCTGGGCGGTATGCTTACCAATTTTGTCACCATTAAAGAATCACTGCGCCGTCTAAAAAAGCTCGAAAAGATGGAAGTTGACGGCACTTTTGAAAATCTTACCAAAAAAGAAATAGCGGCTTTAAGCAAGGAGCGTGAAAAACTCCAGAAAAACCTGGGCGGCATCAAGGAAATGAAAGAGTTGCCCGGCATCCTTTTCATTATTGATACGAAGAAAGAAGCCATTGCGGTCGCCGAAGCGCAGCGCATGGGCATTCCCATTGTGGCGGTGGTTGATACGAATTGCAACCCGGAAGGCATTGATTACCCCATTCCCGGCAATGACGACGCGATCCGCGCCATTACGCTGTTCACCCAGATCATAGCGAACGCGGTGATAGAGACCGATAACGAAGTGGGTTTGCGTATATTGGAAGAAGCCGGAGACGAAGCCATGGAAGATATTTTAACCGACGCCTCTCTCAAAGAAGAAGACGCCGAAGTTGACATTGACGCCTATAAATCCGGCGCCACCGCTTCAATAAAGAGCGGCGACGCTGAGAAAGACGATGATGAGGAGCTTCCCGTTGATGTGGATAAAATATATGAAGGAGACAATTAAATGGCAATAAGCGCGGCGGAGGTAAAGAAGCTTCGGGAAAAGACCGGAGCCGGACCAATGGAGTGTAAGAAAGCCCTGGAAGAGACGAGCGGCGATTTCGCCGCGGCTGAGAAACTCCTTAAAGAGAAGGGGCTTGCGGCGGTTGAAAAACGCGCGGAACGCGCCACCAACGAAGGCAAGATTTTTGTAAAAATAAAGGACAAGAAGGCGGTTCTCGTGGAGCTTGCCTCTGAAACCGATTTTGTGGCTCGCAATCCCGAATTTATTGAGCTTGGCGGCGTTATCGCGGACAAGGCTCTTGAACAGGATATAGACGCTCCCACCGAGGAATTGAGCGCTCTGGTGACAGACCTTGCCACCAAGATACGCGAGAATTTGGCGCTTAAACGCCTTAAACGGGTTGTAGCCGCTGACAACGAATGTCTCACGCGGTACATCCACGGAGATGGCAACATCGGCATTGTGGTGAAACTGTCTGCGGACAAGAGCGACGCGTTCAGGGACGCCGAGTCGGAAAATTTCGCCTACAGTCTCGCCATGCACATCGCGGCTTTCACGCCTGTGGTGATCGATCAGGCGAAACTCGACCCGACGTTTGTTACGGAACAGGAAGAAATCTTTCGCAAGCAGATAGACGCGGACGAAGGTCTCAAGGGAAAGAACGAGCAACAGAAGCAGGGCATCCTCAAAGGCAAGCTCAACAAGCACCTTAAATCCATCTGCATGTTGGATCAAGGCTACATTAAGGATGAAAAGATCACGGTGGCGCAGGCGCTTGACAACTTCGGCAAACAGACCGGAGCGAAGGTTTGCATAGCGGAATACGTATATTTCAAAGTAGGTCAGGAGTAAAACAAAAGGGCATGGGAGCGGAAGCGTGGTGAAGCGGTCGAGTCCGGTTCATGCAAGCCGCAATTTCTGTCGGCGGCGTTCGTCGCGGCGCCCGCCGTCATGCCCTTGTTTTGCCTGAAAAAGAGGTGTCTATGAATTCAGTGATAGTGGACGCGGAAGACAAAATGAAAAAGACCATCACGTCCCTTAAAGACGGGTTTGCCGTCATTCGGACCGGACGGGCTTCCGCAGCCTTGTTCGATAAAATACGGGTTGACGCCTACGGCGACAAGCAGCCTATCAACCAACTGGCCGCCATATCAACGCCGGAAGCCCGGCTTGTGGTCATAACTCCGTGGGATAAGACGCTGATCGGTGAGATTGAGAAGGCTATCCGCTCGTCTGAATTGTCTTTGAACCCCAGCAGTGACGGCAAGATCATCCGCATCGCCATTCCGCCTCTTACCGAAGAGCGGAGAAAAGAACTCGCCAAAGTCGCAAAAACACAGGCGGAACAATGCCGTGTGTCAATACGCAATATCAGGCGGGACGGCAACGACGAACTCAAGAAACAGCTTAAAGCCTCCGCCGTTACGGAAGATGAAGAAAAGAAGTTGTCCAATGAGTTGCAGAAATTGACCGGCGACTACATCAAAGATATTGATACTATTCTGGCGGAAAAAGAAAAAGAAATAATGGAAGTTTAATGAGCTTGCATGTCGGTATCATAATGGACGGAAACGGCAGATGGGCCCAGTCGCGAGGACTTGCGCGTACGCAGGGTCACCGTGAAGGGCTTAAAGCCGCAAAACAGATCGTTAAAGCCGCAAGCGGCATGGGGATTGACTTCTTGACGCTGTACGTGTTTTCTACCGAAAACTGGAAGCGTACGGCTGATGAAGTTGGTTTTGTTATGGGATTAGTGCGGCAGTATCTGAAAGCCGAGTTTGCTTTCTGCCGTGAAAACCATATCAAGGTGCGTCATGCCGGCGATCTTTCGAGGCTTCCGCCTGACATCGCCGAAGATATTGCCGATGTGTGCAGAGACACCGAAACATTTACTGGTATGCAGGTTATCCTCGCCTTGAATTACGGCGGCAGGGACGAAATTGTCCGCGCCGTGAACAAAGCGCTTGCTGGCATTGCGGATACATCCGGCGAAGCGATTGAAATCAACGAAACCGTTATTACAGAGCATCTGGACAACCCCGATATTCCGGATCCGGATCTCATCATAAGAACTGCGGGCGAGTACCGGACAAGCAATTTCCTGTTGTGGGAATCCGCGTATGCGGAATATTATATTTCCGATAAACTATGGCCCGATTGGACCGAAACGGATCTTATAGAAGCTGTTGAAAATTTTCAGAAACGAGAACGCAGATTCGGCGCCGTGAACAGCGCCATAAACGGGGCGGGAACGCCTTTATGAATAAAATAGTACAACGGCTCCTGATATTTTTCATTGGGATTCCTGTGGTGGTAGCCGTTGTTCTTTTGCCTTATAAAAACCATCTTGTCATGAACATAGTGATCGTTGTCTTGTGTTCCATAGGCGCCGCTGAATTGGGCGGTCTTTTTAGAAGAAAAGGCGTGAACATTCCTTCTGTTGAGACGGTCGTGTTGGGATCTTTGATTCCCGGCGCAATGGCGTTGTTTTCCAGCTTTCATATAAATGAAGATTTCCTGTTCGGCGTTATGATACTCGCCGCGATTTGGATCGTTATTTCCAGAGTTTTCTGCAAGGGAGTGAAACTTAAACACGCCCTTGAATATATGGGCGCCGGTTTTGCGGCGCTTCTTTATCCTGGATTTTTCATGTCATGGATTATACGCATGACGCGCTGGCAGCACGCCGCCTTTGTCATTATCGTGTTTCTCCTTATGGTTATCAGCAACGATTCTGCGGCATGGGCTTTTGGCATGCTTTTCGGCAAGAACAACCGCGGCATTATTCCCGCAAGTCCCAACAAGAGCGTAGCGGGTTACACGGGCGGTCTTGTGTCCTCAATGCTGATCGGTCTATGCGCGGCTATGTTTTTCCCGCAAATATTGGAGTCCAGGCGTTATCCTGTGATTCCGGCGATAGCGTCCGGTATTTTTATTGGTTTTGTTACCGGTATAACCGCTTCTTTGGGAGATTTGACAGAATCGGTTATGAAACGAAGCGCGAATGCGAAAGATTCGGGCTTTATCATTCCGGGGCGTGGAGGCGTACTGGATTCCATTGATTCAATCGCGCTTGCCGCGCCGGTATTTTACGTGGTGTATTGGTTTTTTTTCACGTAATGTGGAATAATTTTAAATAATATGACGGTTGCAAACATATGAAAGTGATAGCGATTCTTGGCGCTACAGGTTCTATTGGCAAAAGTACGCTTGATGTTATTCGTAAAAATCCCGATTGCTTCGAACCGGTTCTCTTTTCCGCGTACACCGATGGAGAATCTCTGCTCCAACTTGGTAAAGAATACCCCAACGCCCGTCTCGCGCTTGCTGGCAATGTCGAAAACGCGCCGGAAGCAATTCACTACACCGGGCGCGAAGGTCTGTTGCGGGCCATAAAGGAATGTGCGCAATCCGGCGGCGCCCACGTTCTTGTCGTAAACGGCATTGCTGGCGCGGCGGGGCTGGAACCGTCATTGGCTGCGATTGATGTCGGCATGGACCTGGCTCTTGCCAACAAAGAGACTATCGTTATGGCGGGAGAGGTGGCGATCAGAAAAGCCCGCGAAAAAAACGTCAACATCATACCCGTTGATTCAGAACACTCCGCTGTTTTCCAGCTTTTACGCGCCCACGCCGACATAGTGGACGACGCTATAAGTGGCAATCTGGGCGCCGCAGAAAAACTCGATTCGATCATACTCACCGCCTCTGGAGGCCCGTTCCGCGCTCTGTCGTCTGAACAGCTTGCGCGGGTAAAACCAAAAGACGCGCTCGCCCATCCGACATGGAAGATGGGCGCGAAGATCACCATTGATTCCGCAAGCATGGCAAACAAGGGGCTTGAGGTGATTGAAGCGGTGAAACTGTTTGCCATGCCGCCCGATAAGGTGAAAGTTGTGGTGCATCCCCAAAGCGTCGTTCACTCCATGATACGGTTTGTAGACGGCAGCATATACGCCCAACTGTCAAAGCCCGACATGCGCCGCCCCATTCAAGACGCATTGTTTTTCCCGAACAAAGGCATGGTTTCTTTTGATAATTTTGATATGACATCCGTAATGCTGGAATTTGAAGCGCCGGATGAAAAGAAATTTCCCCTTCTTCCGCTCGCCTACCGGGTCGCAAAAGCGCGGGCGTTGTATCCGGTGGCGTATAACGCGGCTAACGAAGAAGCGGCGTCCCTGTTTTTAGAAGAAAAAATCGGCTTTCTTGATATTGCGCATATCGTAGAATCTGTCTTGCAACGGGACTGGACGGGCGCCGTTACCGTAGATGCGGTGTGGGAAGCGGATAGAAAAGCGCGTTCCTGTGTCTATGAACTAAAAAACCTTCTCTTTGCTTCCTAGCAGCCTGTTGCACTTGTAGGTTTTAGCGCCTTTTTAGCAAAGAAGGCGCTAAAACTTTGATAAATGGGATCTTTTGGGGAAAGGTCGCGTTTGACACTAGCGGCTGATGCGTTGCGGACGCAAAGAAACTCTCTTTACACAAAATTTATTCTATTTAAGATAAATTTCTTAAATTTCATGGCGTCTTCAAAATCCGGCATCAGGAGAAGGGCTGCTTCACAGTCGGAAAGCGCCTGAATTTTATCACCATTGTGGTAGCTGGCGTGTCCGCGACGGTAGAGACAGAAGGGTTGATAGGGATTGATGGCGAGCGAAAGCGTAAAATCATCGACCGCTTCAACCCATTTGCGCTGAACCAGCTTTACGAGTCCGCGATAATATGCGGCTTTGTACGCCTTGCCGTCATATTCAAGCGCTTTGTTGAAGTCGACCACCGCGTCTTCATAACAAGATTGCGCGAAATTTGCCATGCCGCGGTGACTGTAAATGATGGAAATAATGTTGTTTTTGGGGTTCATGGACAGAATTTGAGTGTATTGTTTGATTGCCGTATCAAAATCTTTGCGGTTATGCGCGTAAAGCGCATTCAGCAAGAGATCGTCTATACTCGCATTTTTGTTTTGCTCCCATACGGTATATGCCTTCGTTTCTGACTCAAGCTCGACATCGCTGAAGAGGAAGGTGTCGACATTCTCTTCCAGTTTGTTAAAAAAGTCTTCCCGGCGTTTGCTTGATTCCGCATGAAGCTGTTGCTGGTAGTCCCTGATTTCCTGAAATATGGTGTCCGCAAGAGAGAGGCTTGCGTTGAGCGCCGCAAGTTTTCGTTTCATGATCATGTCAAACGGGGTGAATTCCGCCTTGTATACGAGTTCGTGTTCAACTTCAGCCCATGCGTCCTGCAAAATGGTGCGTATCTGGATTTCGGCGACATCACAGCCTGAATGACTAAATTTTTCTATAACATCTTGCGGTATATTTATCAAAAGATGTATGGATTCATACCCAAATTCCTTGTAGGAATAGTTGGAACCCTTTCTTTCGGTGTCGATAACCGTAAAATGCTTGCCAACGATCTGTTGCACTTCACTGAGATTCGCTATAAAAGGACACACCACCCGGATGCCTATAATATCAGTTATAAGAGGAGCTTCCGTACTGTCAGGATTTTGTTTCAGCAGTTTAATGTATTTTTTGTAATAACTGTCAAAATCCTTGATCCTCCCCTTGACAGTAGGGCGGGGAGAAAAAAACGAGAGGATATCCTCCAAACTCGCCTCAATGCCCTTTGCTGTCGCTAACCGTACACTCGCATAGCGAATATAGCTGTCTTGCAATTTTTTCTTGTCAGGTAGTTCCATTGTTATTCGATTATAGTAAAAAAGGCTGCCTATTAGACAGCCTTTTTTACTTTTTTACCGGTAAGTTTTAAGCGATGCGCTTATTCTTCTTCATCGGTGGCTTGCTGAGCGTCGAAAGATTCGGCGGCTTGCCTTTTCTTATCAACAGCTTGCAGGAAGAGACTGTTGGACTGGTCGGATTGAGCGGCTTTATTCTTCGCACTCTCACGAGTCGTCTGAATCTGCCAGACAGCTTCATCGTCAATATCGCGCTCTTCTTCAAGAACAGCCTGATCGTAGATGACTTTAACATCTTTGAAATAGGTTATGAAGTCACCGCCGGGTTGATCGCCGGTCCTAATAATGCGGAATTCGCCAAATTTGATTAGGCTTGACTCTTGGGGATAGATAGGCGCGGACGCAAGCTGGCGATCTCGTACATCTTGGGCGTAGCGCGGATTATCCCACCGAAGCTCACCCCACCCTTGAAAATTGAGCGGGCCGAGGTTAACCGAAATCTCTTTCCCGGATCCGTCAATGAGAATAAGATAGAGTGTATAAGGATAGTTGAGACCATAGACATTAACCGCGATAGATTTAATGGTTCCCACATTCTTGATCACGCCATATCCGCCTTCAAATTTAGAAGAGGCTTCACTTCCCTCAGCAGCCGGTTCATACGCAGGAATTTCAAACGGCGGTTTAATGGTAGCCACCGCATTCCAACTTGCATTCGGAAACCGCGCGCGAACGCCCAGCACTGTTCCATATGCTTTTGAGGCTGATTCTTTGCTCTTGCTCACAGTCTGATTTTGAATAGTCGCGGAAGAATTTGAAATCTTTACCAGCCAGTTTTCGATAGCAAGAGATGTCTTCATAAGAGCCTTCTGCTCGTCCGTGTAGTTGTTCGCGGTGTAATTGGAAGTGTCAATGACAGTCGCCTCATTGAGCGCTGTTACGCCATTATTCTCCTCCGCCGGCGTGTCAGCCGCAAGCTGTGAAAAGTCAATTAAGACATCTTCATTTGCAAGAAGAGATCCTATTGCCAACAATGAAATGATCGAAAGAATGAATATCCGTTTCATCCATAACTCCTTTGATTTGCAAAAATCTTAAAAAGATGATTTTCTCTTATTATACGCTATTTGCTAAAATTGTCAACGTCTTTTCTTTCAAATTTATCAAAAATCTATCGAATGTCCCTCAATAAAAAATTTTGTTTCTTCTATAAAAGGAAAGTTTCTTGCAAGGCTTTCCCTGAATGTTGAAACCCCTCGCGCTACACCGCCTTCCATCGGCACAGCCCTGCTGTTTTCAATGACGACAGGAAGCGCCGCCGCTTCGGAAAGATCAATGTAAACGACGCCGTCCCTGTAAAAGAGCGACAGCAATTTTGTTCCTCTGGGAAAAAGCGGCGCCGAATCCGGGTTGCGGGGTCCAAAGAGAGTCTCTTCCACGTATCGTGTGAGAGACGCTTCTTCGGAATGCGAACGCAACAACATATGTTCTTCGGCTTGAGGCGTGTAATTTTTCATATTATAAAACACAAACGTACGTCGGATTGTATCAGAATCCGCCGCGTTTCTAATCGCGGCTGCGCCGAGAATGATAAGATACAAAAGCCGCCTCATACGTTTGCCGGTAAAGAAGCGGATTGCAATGGAAAAAATAGAGGAAATGGGTTTCATTCTATGATGCTAAAACCTCCCGGTTTTTCGTAAAGCGTTACAAAGTCAACCAAACCCTCGAAAAGGGTTTTGGTGTATTTCTCCAGGGATTGCTTCTCGAACAGCAACGCCGCGTCTGAGGGGTTGCTTATAAAGCCGAGTTCTATCAGAACCGAAGGCATGTTCGTTCTTTTCACCACGTACCACTGCTCTTCTTTTATACCGCGCGAAGGACTTGCCGGCGCGATGAATTCATCGAACCGCGCGAGAAGGGATGCGGCGAGCAACTTGCTTTCGTAGGTGAATTCCTCTTCTTTTAAGGTGTTGAGAATGCTTCTGACTCCCTCGCTCCCGTTAAAGTTGTCTTTTTCAATGATTTCTCTCCGCACCTTGGGGGGAAGGTACCATATTTCGTATCCACGCGCCGGATTCTTCTTGAGATTGGCGTTTATTTCCGAATTGCAATGAATAGAGACAAAGATGATGGCTTCATTTTCTTCGAGCTTTATCCCATTCGCAAAAGACGCCCTGGCTTCTAGCGCCAACGTAACGTCGGTGGCGCGCGTCATAAGTATCTTTTTGCCGGGATAACGTTTGACAAGCCTGTCCCGCAGATTGAGCGCTATGGCAAGCGTAATGTCTTTTTCCTTCAAGGAAACTTTCTTCCCATTGATGGTCTGTACGGCTGTGGCTCCGGAATCTTTGCCTCCATGACCGGGATCAAGGATGATTGCCGCCACTTTGAACGGCTTCAAGTCATTTTTGATCTCGGCGTCAATGGCGTTCTTGAGCGATATGATGAAACTTTCTGGAAAGCGGAGCGCTCCGTTTTCCAGATAAGGCGAAGGCGCGCTGATGACCTCATACCCGTCAATCAGCGAAAAACAGCGTTCTCCTTTAAGCCCCGCCTGAAAACTGGCGTAATGTCCTGAACTGTAAAAAGTTCCGGTTTGCAGAAAAGGGTCCCATTGAAATTCGGGCAGTATGGCGAGGGCGTCTTGTAAAGAAAACGTTTTATCCTGCGGCTGGACTGCGACAAGCGGCGCGGCGAGGAGGAGCCAGAGAAAAAAGCGATGTTTTAGTATAGGGTTCGCCCCTTTTGCCATATCAGCCCCTTGACAGTAAAGAATCTATCAGATAAACCGCCCCCTGATAGCCCCCTCGTATAAGCGCCTTCCAAAAACCGCGCCCCAAAGCCATACCGGAACAGGCGCTGTCCAACCTTCTCACCGGAAGAGAAAGACCGGCAAGCGTTCTGACGGCTTCCAAGCTTGCCTGCGCGTTTCTTCCCAGCCAGTCCGTATATTCCGCTGTTTCAAATTCAGGAAATGGCATAATAGAAAGGGATTGACCGGCGCTTCTTTCCAGAATGCTCTTATTATAAGAGCGGTCCATGTTTTTTTCAATCCCTGCCGGCAGTTTTTCGAGCAAATTTTGCATTTCAGGAGAGATTGCGTAGGCGGACGGCGGGAAGGCGTCTGGCGCCCCGCCGTTTTCAAGGAAAGAAGCCGTGTCCTCGTTGGGCGTTTCCAACCGTACGAGCAATGAACGGACAGCCGTTTCCGCGGCGCGGACGGCTTCCGCGCGGGTGGGCGCGGCGGCTATGACATTGCCGGCTTTGCTTACATTGTTTACCGGAAACCGCGCCGCGTCACCCGGTTTTACACGCAGGAAAAGGTCGCGCACGTATGGGACCGCTTTGGCGGCGTCGCCTCCCGCTACGGAGCGGACTACGCCCGGTATGGAGATGAACGCCCGCTCGGCTGCCGTCCAATTCCGTGAAGGCGTGAGGGATGCGGCGACAGCCGTGGGATTCTCTCCTATGGCGACTCCTATGGCGGCGCGGACAACCTCGACCCCCGACGCATAGGGGTATGTCCAGCCCGACATGTAGCCGCCGGAAAGCCGCGCCGCTATCTCGCCTATCATGGGGCCTTTGGGCGTGAGCTTGATGTCTCCCTTTGCGGCGCCGTTGGCGACGCCGAGACTGCGGACGCCCGCTTTGAACACGGAAAGCAGGTTCCCTGCGGTTTCCGGATCGATATCCGTGGGCATGGTGTGTCCCATTTCGATAAAATAGGGCGGGAACACGATGTGTCTATCCGCAAGTCCAGTTATGGTGATTTCTCCCTGACATACAATGGCGTCAACGGAGAATTCGGGCCCTTCCATATATTCTTCTATTATGATTCTATTTGAACGGGAGAAGGGGAAGGCGTCGCGAATCGCCTTGCGCAGGTCTTCAGCCGTGTCCGCGCGGCGGCAACCCCGCGCGCCCATGTTGTCAACAGGTTTTACCACGACTGGAAAGGGAAAGGGCGCGTTCCAGCCGGCGGCCGGCGCGGCGGACAACGTTGTGAAAGCGGGGGAGGGAACGCCGTCCCGTTGAAAACAGGAGCGCATGCGCTCCTTGTCGGATGCGTTCAGCGCCGTCTCATAAGACAGCCCGGGAAGCCCCAATCGTTCCGCGACCCATGCGACCGAAGCCGAAAAGTCCGTGCCTGCGGTCATAATGCCCGCAAGCCTGCCGTGCGGTTGCAAAGAACGCGCAAGGGCTTCTACGCCCTCCTTGTCTTTAAGATCGATTCTCTCAAAACGATCCGCCTCATTGACGCAGGGAGCGTCCGGGTCGCCGTCCACCGCAATGGCTTCAAGCCCCATGTTTTTCGCGGCTCTGATTGCGGGGCCTTGCATGACTCCCGCGCCGAGTATGATCAACTGCTTTTTTCGCATGGTTTCTTATTATGGCATAAATCGCCTGAATGGGGAATGGGGCGCCGCGTTTTTGCGCGGTTATATCCCCTTGCGCAGTCCTACAGGAGCGCCATGCAAACGCTTTGAACCGTGTTGCGCAAAGAGGCTTATCGCAGCCCGCTGCGCAGGCTTATAGGAGCGTCCTAAAAGGCGGAGCGGTGTCATTCAGAAGGCGTTGGCGATGTATGTCAGCATTGCGATTTTTATTGCAAACTACTTTACTAATTTACATGAAGGTGTATAATGATAGATGTCTTTTCAAGAGTTTTGAAAAAGCTCAACAAGCAATTAAAAAAACATGTCAAAAATTGAGGTCAACCTATGGACGACAGAAAAACCATTATGATTGTTGATGACAGTATAGCAAATCTCAAGATCGGCAAGAACGCTTTAATGTCGCTTTACAATGTGTTTACCGTACCGTCAGCAAAAAAAATGTTTGAGTTGCTTGAACGCAATAAACCGGCTCTTATCCTGCTTGATATTGATATGCCCGATATGGACGGCTATGAAGCCATCACGTTGTTGAAGAAGGCTCCCGGTACGCTGAACATCCCGGTGATCTTTCTGACCGGAAAAAGCGAAATTGAAGACGAAGTGAAAGGACTGACCCTCGGCGCAATTGATTACATTTCAAAACCGTTCTCGCCGTTCATCCTCCGCAAGCGCGTTGAGGTGCATATTCTGGTGAATTCCCAGCAAGAGGTTCTTGAAAAGCAACGGAAAGAATTGCAGGAGTTTAACGGCAACCTGCAAAACCTGGTCGCTGAAAAGACAAAAACGGTGGTTGAACTGCAAAACGCCGTATTGAAAACTATGGCTGACATCGTTGACTGTAGGGACGACGTTACTGGCGGCCATAATGAGCGGGTGCAGGCGTACCTGAAGATTTTGGTCGACGGCTTGATAGAGTGGAAACTGTATGAGAGTGTAACTCAAAAGTGGGATGTCGACCTGCTGCTCCTCTCTTCCCAACTGCACGACATCGGCAAAATAGGCATCAGCGACAGCGTGTTGCAAAAAAAAGACGCGCTTAATGAAGAAGAGTACGAAATAATGAAGGGGCATACTACGCTCGGCGTGGGGGTTATTGAAAAGATTGAAGCGAAGTCCTCAGCCTGTGATTTTCTTGAGTATGCGAAGATTTTCGCCGGAACTCACCATGAGCGGTGGGATGGCGCCGGTTACCCCCAAGGGCTTTCGGGAGAAAGCATCCCCCTTCTTGGACGTTTGTTGGCCATTGCCGATGTGTATGACGCCATTACATCCAAACGCCCTTACAAAAAAGCCCTCACCCATGACAAGGCTGTGAGACTCATTACAGCGGGAAAAGGAGCGCATTTTGCGCCGGATTTGATCGATTTATTTGAGAAAGTCGCCGATAAATTTGCCGCAACCCAAAATGAATTTACCGTTGCTTTCACCTTGTCCGGGGGGGGGGGGGGGACTATTCTTAACCGCCTTTGAGCGTTGACATGGCGTCCCATGAGGGACGCATCCAGCGGGAACGGCGCCCCCGCTGGGAGTGGACGCCGCCGCAAAAGAGCCATATAATGGCGGCGGTTTCAAATCTAGCATTTGCCATTTGTGTAGCGCAAATGTATTTTTTTATCCTTATGAGGAGGAATGTATGCTGAAGCATATGAAAAGGCTGAACAAACAGTTCGCCGCCTTAATGCCCTTGCTGCTGGCAGCGATTCTATTCGGATCCTGTAGTAAAAAAGATGTGGCGGGGAAGGTTTATCTGCTTAACTTTAAGCCGGAAATTGACGCTCAATGGAAAGAAGTGATCAATCAATTCTCTGCGGAGACTGGCGTTGAAGCCAAGGTCGTCACCGCTGCGGGCGGCACCTATGAGCAGACGTTGCGCTCTGAGATCACCAAATCGGATCCGCCGACGCTGTTCAACATTAATGGGCCAATAGGTTACATGAACTGGAAGACCTATACGGCTGACCTGAAGGACACGAACCTGTACGCGTGGCTTTCCGATAAAAGCATGGCTATTGCCGCGGATGGCGGCGTGTACGGGCTTCCCTATGCGGTTGAGACCTACGGCGTCATTTACAATGACGCGATCTTCCGCAAGTATTTCGCGCTGTCTGACCGCGCGGTTACAAACATTTCCAGCGCCGCGCAGATCAACAACTTCGCCACCCTTAAAGCCGTGGTGGAAGACATGACCGCCCGCAAGCTTGATTTAGGCGTTGACGGCGTGTTCGCGTCGACCTCGTTCAGACCCGGCGAGGACTGGCGCTGGCAGACCCATCTGGCGAACCTGCCCATTTACTACGAATTCCGCGACAAGGACGTAGGCGATCTGGAGAAGATCGATCTGACGTACGGCGATCAATACCGCAATATTTTTGATCTGTACATCAACAATTCGGTGACGGATCCCATGATGATCGGCTCCAAGTCCGTTGACGATTCCATGTCCGAGTTTGCGCTCGGCAAGGCGGCTATGGTGCAGAACGGCACATGGGGATGGGGGCAGATTGCGGGCATAGCCGGCAATGTGGTGCAGGCTTCCGATGTCAAATATATGCCGATCTACACGGGCGTGAGCGGCGAGGAAACGCAGGGGTTGTGCACCGGTACGGAAAACTTCATCTGCGTCAACGACAAGGCTTCAAAGGCGTCTCAAGAGGCGTCCCTCAAACTCCTTGACTGGCTTTTCAACACTCCTAACGGCAAGAAAGCCGCCGTTGAAAAACTCGGTTTTGTCACGCCGTTCAGTACGTTCGGCGCTGACGAGCGTCCGGACAACCCGCTTGAAAAAGAGGCGTTCCGCTTTATGAGCGATCCCAATCTTTCGGCGGTTTCGTGGAACTTTACGAGCTTCCCCAGTCAGGCGTTCAAAGACGATCTCGGCGCGACCCTCTACGATTACGCTCTTGGAAATAAAACTTGGGACGCCGTAGCCGCAGTGTTCAAAAACAAGTGGGAAGAAGAAAAGGCGCTGTTGAAATAAACGGGGCTTCTATCTTAATGAGCCGCCTCGCCTTTTGGGGTGGAGCGGCTTGTCCGTGCATTTCAGTGAAAGCGGCGGCGCGCGCGCCGCCGCTTTGTTGGTTGCGACAACGACACTTGACATTTGTCTCAATACCTCCTAAACTATCCCCTAATTTGAGCGTTTGACGATGCTGAAGCAATAAAGATATATATTTAGAGGTTAAAATTGCAATTGACAAAAGACGATCCCGGTTTGCGGGAAGCGGCGATTGACGCCGCGCTTTCCACCATGATTTTATCCGCGTCGGGGTGGCGCGCCATTTTTGCTCCGGACGGAGACGAAGAGAATCCCCATAGTGAAATTTCACCGGCTCATAGCGTAATCGTTGCCGCCGCCGCCAAGGTTTTTGCGGATTATGTAAAGAAAACAACCTGCGTTGCGCAACCTGCGTTGATTGTGGGCATGGACGCGAGACCCACCGGCAAAAGCATTGCCGATGTGATGATGCGCTCATTGACAACCGGGGGGTGTACCGTCCGCTGGACGGGCATTACAGCCGCTCCTGAAATAATGGCGTTTGCGAGAAGCGAAGGCGTTTCAGGCAGAGCGCAGGGGTTTGTCTATATTTCCGCAAGCCATAACCCAATCGGACACAACGGACTTAAATTCGGGTTGACAGACGGCGGCGTACTCGCCGGTTCCGAGGCAAAGCTCCTTATTGAGGACTTCCGTTCCTTCCTTTCCGAGTCCGGCAGGATAGAAAAGGCGTTGTCCCTCATCAACGGAGCTGATCAGGCTCTGATTGACGCGGCGTACGGCGATTCGCCGCATGTAAAGCAAGAAGCGTTGTCCGCGTACCGTGATTTTACGCGGGAAGTGACATCGGCTGTCGCGGACAGGACGGAACAGGAGAAGCTGTTTGCGGACATTAAAAGAACAATACAGGATCATCCCATCGGCGTCATAGCGGACTTTAACGGTTCGGCGCGCGCTGTTTCCATTGACAGGGAATTCTTGCTCTCTCTCGGAGTGAAATTCGCCTTTTTCAACGGTGAAGCCGGAGCCATAGCGCATCGTATTGTGCCGGAGGGCGAATCGCTTGACTATGCGGCTCGATTTCTGGAAGAACAGCGCGCTCACGACCCGGCTTTTGTCATGGGATACATGCCGGATTGCGACGGCGACCGCGGCAACATCGTGATTTGGGACGAAACCTTGAAAAAAATCCGCGCTCTTGAGGCGCAGGAAGTTTTTGCGCTCGCCTGCGTCGCGGAATTGTCCCATCTTGTATGGACCGGTTCGTTGCGTTGTGATGAAAGCGGCAGGTTCCTTGATGATGTCGCCGTTGTGGTCAACGATCCCACGTCGTTGCGTATTGATGTTATAGCCGAGGCGTTCGGCGCGAAACTATTCCGCGCCGAAGTGGGGGAGGCGAATGTGGTGTCCCTTGCGCGGAAACTGCGCGGATTGGGCTATACGGTGCGTATTTTGGGGGAAGGTTCCGCAGGCGGCAATATTACGCATCCATCTGCGGTGCGCGATCCCATCGACACGGTGTTTGCCTTGCTCAAAATGCTTGCCATAAGAAGCGCGGGCGATAAAAAGGGGCTTTTTGAAATTTGGCGCGATCTTTCGGGCAATATCGCTCCATATAAAGATGATTTTACCTTGGCGGACATTATCAAGACTCTTCCGCCCTTTGTCAGCACCGGCGGTTATACTCAGGACGCGTTGCTCAAAGTGAAGTCTGCGGATCACACCGCTTTAAAAGAACGGTACCAGAAGATATTTGCGCGTGATTGGGAAAAAAAGAAAAAACATCTATACAAACAATACGGCATTGTCGCGTGGGACGCGGCGTGTTATAATGGCATAGAAGAAAGGCTTGACATCAAGAATTTCGGCGAAGCCGGACGTGGTGGATTGAAGATAATCTTTGTTGGCGATCAGGACGCTCGCATCGCTTCACTGTGGATGCGTGGTTCCGGCACCGAACCTGTGTTTCGGATCATGGCTGACGCTGAATGTTTCGACCTTGAGCGGGAATTGATCGCGTGGCAACGGGCAATGGTTATTGAAGCCGACAATGAATAGGTATGCGCGTTCCGGGTGGGATGCGCGAGGAGAATGTATGGGTTTACGAGGTGAGATTTTTTCAACGCGGGTCCAGTTGCAGAACAGGACGTATTTTTTCAATGTAAAAGAGAATAGGCTGGGCGACATTTACCTTAACATTGTCGAGAGCAAAAACAAAGACGAAGGCGGCTTTGAACGGCAGTCTGTGGTGCTTTTCGCCGATGATCTTACGCAGTTTTTGGGCGGCTTTGAAGAAGCCCTGAAAGTTATGGATAAAGCCGACCGTGAAAAAAAGCGCGTGGCGCGTGGCGCGGTATATAGCGCTGTACGTGGCAACAGCCGAGGGGACGCCCGCAGCGACAACTATAGCGGCGGCGGCAATTATGGCGGCGATGTCGGCGCGTCTTTTCCCAAGAAACGCCTTGTTGTGAGAAAATTCAAAGGAGAAGAAAAAAAATCCGGCGCGCCGTGGGATGACGGTAAAACCGGTTCTTTTGACAGAACAAAGGGCGGCGCCAAGAAAAAAGTGAAAGCCGTGAAAAAAAGGTGAAATGATGGGATCAGAAGCCCGATCCTTTGGTTCGCGCCGCTTCCGCATAGCGCTCTCTATACGAGTGTTTTTATGTGCGAATGAACCAAAAACGAGCGGGAATACGGTTGAACTATACGTCTCAATATGCCTCTTGACAAAAAGTGCGGCGGTATCGTAAACTGTATGTCTATTTTTGATTTTAACTAAAAGGTTATGGTATGAAAACGCTATTTGTAAAACCGGCTCAAATTGAGCGGAAATGGTTTGTTATTGACGCCGAAGGCAAGTCTCTCGGCAGAGTCGCCGTAAAAGCGGCGGCTATTGTACGGGGCAAGGAAAAACCAATATTCGCGCCCCATCAAGAATGCGGCGACTTTGTGGTGATTGTAAACGCGGATAAAGTAGCGGTTACCGGACGCAAGGCTCAGAACAAGATATATTACCGGCACACCGGGTATGTGGGCGGTCTTAAGTCTGAAACCTTTGAACGACTCATCAGCAAGCACCCGACAAGCCCCCTTGAGTTGGCGGTAAAGGGCATGTTGCCAAAAGGACCCCTTGGTCGCAAGTTGTTGAGCAACGTAAAGGTCTACGCGGGTCCGGATCACCCTCATGCGGCCCAAAGTCCCGAAAAGATCGAATTATAAGAGGTGGATTGATGAAAAATCTTGGTATTGGAACCGGCAGAAGGAAGACTTCAGTTGCGCGTGTCTACATAAAAGACGGCAACGGTGGAATCACGATAAACGGCAAAGAGCTTGTCCAGTATTTTCAACAGGGAGAACACGCGATAATGGTGCGTCAACCCCTTATGGCAACCGCCAACGAGAACAAATTTGACATTCTCATCAATGTGTACGGGGGCGGTATCCACGGACAGGCGGGCGCATGCAGGCATGGGCTTGCCCGCGCATTGTGTCAGATCGATCAGGCGAATTACGCCAGCCTCCGCGCCAACGGGTACTTGACCCGTGATTCTCGTATGGTTGAACGCAAAAAATACGGTCAGCGCGGCGCGCGGCGTAGATTTCAGTTTTCCAAGCGTTAACCTTTTGCCGCCGCTCTGCGTTCGCTTTGCGCCTTGTTGCGCCGCCTGCGGCGGGCGTTGCAAGCGGGCACTATATGCGTGTGGCGCTTCATTCGTCTTATGGACGCGATGAGGGTGGAAATTACTTCAATAAAAGCGGAAAACGCTCCAAAAGTCTACCGTATCGCTTTATCGGACGGCAGGCTTTTCTCTATAAAAACCGCCTACTTGAAAGAAGATTTTATATCCTGTGTGGCGTTGCATTCGATTTCGTTGGCCTCAACGCCGTTTGAAATATCCGAAGACAAAGACGCAGAATTGCGGTTTGCGTGCGCCTGCTTGCGGACTGAACGCGCCGCCCTTTCCCTCATTGCCAACGCCGAGCAAACGTGTTTGGGTCTTGAATATAAATTGAAAGCGCGTGGACACACATCTTCTTGCGTCAAAGCGGTTGTTGATTATCTTTCAAGCATAGAAGCGGTCAACGATGAACGGTATGCGGGACTGTGGGTGCAATCACGACTTTCCCTAAAATCCGACAGCCCCAACAAGTTGCTGGCAAAACTTTGCGCTAAAGGAATCCCATGTGGTACAGCCAAAAAAGTCCTGAAAGCCGCGCTTGATGTTGAAACGGAGCTTGCGTTAGTGAAAAAGTTCGCCGCAAAGAATTTGATTGACTCTGAATCCTCTCGGACAAGACGGCAAAGGCTAAAATATGAAGGGTTTTCCGCAGAGGTTGTTCAGACCCTTGAAGAGGAAGAGCATGGCTGAAACCGCTTTTTTTGCGCGTATTACCGGACGGGTGCAGGGTGTTGGCTTTCGATACGCATGTCAAGACGCGGCGCGTACGCTTGGATTATCGGGCTGGGTTAGAAACACCGGTGATGACGGCGTCGAAGTCTGGTCCGAAGGGGACGAAAAAAAGCAGTCCGCATTTTTGAAATGGTTGCGTTGCGGCCCTCCATACGCCAGAGTTGACGGCGTCGCTGCGAGTCCCCAAAACCCTACCGGCGCGTATAAAGAATTTTTTATCAAATTTTATTGAACGCCCGAAATCAAGCGGCGGCGGACTTTCGATATATTGATCCATACAAATACGCCCGACTAGAGGATAAACCTGCTTTTGATTAAGACTCGGCGCTTTCCACTTAAAAGCCGGTTTAAGCCGTCAGTGTAGCCAACCGGAATGGTCGAATGTACGACGTAGAGTGAAGTGTTATTTTGAGCGGTTTTTTGTTGGCTAAATGCAAAAATATAGTATGATTAATTAAAATTGGAAGTATTTAAGGTTCCATTATGACAGTAAAAGAATTTGAACAGTACCGAGCGGACAACAAAAGAGTTGTCGTATATTTCGGCTACAACTCGTCCCCCGGAACACTAGAGGGTGACAGACGCTTTAGAGAGGCTAAGAACCGTATTCTGCGCAATAAATATAGATATTTGATGTGTGATGTATCAGGGGCTGACTTGGATATTGGTTATTATACGCTTGGCGCATCATGGAATTTACCAATGACAGTTTTGTATGCCGATGGCGTCGAGATTGGACGGACGCATGACTGTTTTAATGGCGATGCAAAGAAATATGCAGAGTGGATTGATGGGCAATTTGCAAAAGTATGAAATGATATGCCAATTAAAGCGCTTTTGATGATGAAATTACAATAACTCCCATCAAATGCAGGAAGCGATGAAGTGCGGTCACACTTCGCATGGCAGTCTGACGCGGCCTTGCGGCAACGGATCGGGGCGGTTTGCCATCTCTGCGCTTGTTGCGCAAAAATTTGCTTGAAATGACGTGCCATCACCTGTTCGCGCTTCTCTTTTGCCAATATACCAGATTCCTTTGCCCAAAATCGCGCCGCCTCCTTTTAAGCCCCCGGCAAAAGCTGGGGGCAGTTGATTCTAGCGAAATAAGAGCGTCAATCGGACGCTGAGAAGATGCGGTTATAGCCCGCCCGCGCTTGAACGCGCCGACTCCGCCGTATACTTCCGCAACGTGTTGCGCACCGCCCCAACGCCGACGGCCATCTCCGCAAACAAGCCTTCGACCCGCGCTCCGAGTCCCGCATCATAGAGATTCACTGCAAAAATGGAGGCGTCCGAGAATATCGGCTGCAAGGCGCCATGAAAATCGCCGACATCGCCCAGCTTGATATGCTTCACATGCGCGAAAAGGCTCTCGTACAGCGGATCAGGGCTTACAGTAAAGGCGGCGCCCGTATCGTCGATCCCAAGCAGGTAGCGCGCCCACGCCGCGAGCGTCAGCGGGATAAGGCGCAGATCTTCCACATTGAGCGTTTCGCTCGCAAGATAGGCTTTGATGGTTTCGCCGAACCGGATCGGAATCTTCTGGGATGTGTCGCAGGCGATCCGCTGGGGCGTATCGGGCATGAAGGGATTGGGAAGCCGCGCCCGCACCACCTGATCGATAAACGCTTTCGGCGAAAGGACGCCCGGATCGACTGCAACCGGCAACCCTTCCTTGTAGCCGACGCCTTCTATCAGCGCGACCAGATCCGCGTCCTTCATCTCATCGCTTATCTTGGTATACCCCAAAAGGCAACCGAACACCGCGAGGCTTGTGTGCAGAGGATTAAGACACGTACACACCTTCATTTTTTCCACTTTGTCAACTGTTTCTCTCGTGGCAAATAAAACGCCCGCCTTTTCAAGCGGAGGTCTGCCATTGGGAAAGGAATCCTCAATAACAAGGTACTGGGTTTCTTCAGCGTTGACAAACGGAGCTATATAGGTCTGTTTTGTGGTGATCCGCCCCGCCGTATCCTCAAAGCCGGATTCTTCAAGCATTTTCCGTACGCCTTCATCCGGGCGCGGCGTGATCTTGTCGATCATTGACCACGGAAACGCGACTTTCGCCCTATCCCGCACATAATCGGCGAAACCTTTGTCAATGAAGCCCTTTGCCGCCCATTGATCCGCAAAGGCGGAGACTGCGGCGAAAAGTTTGTCTCCGTTATGGGAACAGTTGTCCATGCTCACCATAGCGATGGGAAAAGCTCCCGCCTTGTACCGTTCCAAAAGGAGCGCGGACACTTTTCCTATATAACTCGCCGCGCCACAGGAATCAAAGTCGGCTTGAACATCGGGCGAAAAGCCGCCCTCGCGTGAGTTCAGGCTGTAGCCTTTTTCGGTGATGGTGAAACTCGCCATTTTAAGAGACGGCGAACGGAAAATGGTTTGCAAAACGGAAAACTGATCTGGTTTTTCAAGGTTCAACGCCTGCGCCACGCTGCCGATCACCCGCTTCTCAATGCTGCCGTCCGCTTTTAAGGTGACGGCCAGCGTTAAATTGTCGCAGGGTGAAAACGCCTTGTCGATAATCTCGCCGTCATAGCCCTCGGCGACAATAACGCCCGTCCTGGCAAGCCCCCGCTCCAAAAGGCTCTGCTGAAGAGCGGCCGGAAATATGCGGAAAATATTCCCGGCTCCGAAATGCGCCCACTCAGGCGCGCGCTTCGTTTCAGCGATCATGGCGTTCCTGTCGAATTGGGGCAACAGAATCCCCGCTTTCTCCCACTGTTCTTTTTTTGACAATTCGGCGCTGTTTAGTTTCATGCTTTGCCTCCCAACCGCTCGACCGCTTCCCACAAGCCGTTAAGGTAGGCCGCGCCCAAGGCGCGGTCATACAATCCATAGCCCGGCATACCCTTTTCGCCCCAAATAGCGCGTCCGTGATCCGGGCGGATGGGCCCGTCAAAGCCTGAGTCGTATAGGGCTTTCACAATGGCGAACATGTCAAGGGAACCGCAGCTTGTAGGGTGGGCTGATTCCTCAAACGTCCCGTCGCCGGTATGCAGGACATTGCGGAGATGTGCGAAATGGATGCGCCCTTTCAGCGCCGGTATTATGGACGGGATGTCGTTTTTGGGGTTGGTTCCGAGGCTTCCGGTGCAAAGCGTAACGCCGTTGCACGGGTTTTTCACCATCGTTACAAGGCGGACAAGATCATCCTTGTTTTTCATAATGCGGGGAAGACCGAACACAGACCAGCCCGGATCGTCCGGGTGGATGGCCATCTTAATATCGTATGTTTCACATACAGGCATGATGGCTTCAAGAAAGTATGCGAGATTCGCAACGAGCGTTTCTTCGGTAACGCCGTTGTACAAGGCGAACAACTCTTTGAGTTTGCCGAGCCGCTCCGGTTCCCAGCCCGCAAGCGTGAAGCCGTTCGACTGCCGCTCAATCAAAGACGACATGTCATTGGGGTCGATGGCGTCGATGATGTTCTGAGCGTACGCCATCGTCGTGCTGCCGTCCGGCAGTTTTTTCGCAAGATCGGTGCGCGTCCAGTCGAACACCGGCATGAAGTTGTAGCAGACCAGATGAACGTCGGCTTGTCCAAGCCGTTCCAGCGTCGTGATATAGTTGTCTATGTATTTGTCCCGTTCAGGAGCGCCGGTCTTAATGGCGTCGTGGATATTGACGCTCTCAATGCCCGCAATGCATAGCCCCGCGTCCTCGACCTCTTTTTTAAGCGCCGCAATGGCTTCTTTTTCCCATACTTCACCGGGAATCGTGCCGTAAAGAGTGGCGATCACCCCTTTTACCAAGGGAATCTGGCGTATCTGTTCAAGCGTCACCGCGTCGAAACCCTTCCCAAACCATCGTATCGTCATGTGCATGGCGTCAGTCCTTCGCTCATAATATAAGGAAACCTCTAGAAACTCAACCGGAGTTTACAGAACTTCCCTTCACTCTATACTATAACAAGTTTTCCAATAGCGCAATCGGTTAAATTTGTATCGCCAGTTTTCACCGATTGACAATATAAGATGAAAGGCATATACTTTCTTTTAAAAGCGAATCCGTATGGCGGAACAGCTTCGCGTGTCTAAAACTTCAAAAAAGGAGTGTTGATAAAAAGTGAATGCATTAAACTCTTTTTATAAGAACAAGCCGTTGAACGCGCTTTCCTGCGCGAAGAATTCCCCCCCCCCCCCCATGACGGCTTTGTAACCGCCGCAATTCAGACAGCGCGATTTTTTGCGCCTCAATTCTTCGCGCCTCATTCTTTGAAGCCCGCGGCCTTATGGCCGCGGGCTTTTTATATATGCGCCGTTATCAACCATGCATATCTAAACCGTTGGTTTAGCGTGTTGAAGGATGCGTATGCAAAGCGAAATGAGGAGGCTAAAGAATGAAATGTACCTATGGTAAAAACGCGTTGTTCGCGTTTCTAACGCTTTTAGCGGTGATCCTTGCCAGTTGCAAGGAGCCGGAGGAAGAAAGTCCCTCCCTGGTGTATTTAACGGTAAGCAGTCAGCCAACGAAGACCGTGTATGCGATAGGGGAAGCGCTTGATGTAACCGGACTTGTGGTAACCGGAATCTATTCGGACGGATCCACCAAAGCGGAAACCGTCACTTCCGCCAATATTTCAGGCTATGACTCAAGCGCGGCGGGAGAGAAGACGATCACGGTAACGATAAACGGCAAAACAGCGACCTTCACCGTTACCGTAGTGGCAGGACCACTGGATAATCTGATTGACTCTATTAGCGCTCTTACATCGTATTTAGCAAGCGCTTCGGCTGGGATCGCGGCCGACAATCCGGTTCCAGTGGCCTTGGGCATCAATCTTGCAGGCGCTGGCTGGACAGAAGTTCTCTCCGCCATTAACAGCACCGGCAAGTACGTTGCGCTCGATATTTCAGGGAGTACGATAAGCGGCGCGGAATTTGATCCGGGATCCGGCGCGGGCGCGGCTAAGGTGGTGTCTTTGGTACTGCCGAATGGGGCGCAAAGCATAAAAGAGGGGACTTATTCCGCTTCCTCATTCAAAGCTTTTACCAACCTTAAAGAAATAATCGGGACGGGAATCACTGAGATAGCAAGCCTCAGCTATATATTCTATAACAACACTGTCATTACTTCGGTAAGCCTGCCTTCGATAACCTCCATAAACACCCTTGCGTTCAGCGGCTGTACAAGCCTCGCGTCGATAAGCCTGCCCGCCTCTCTAACGACAATCGGCGGTTATGCCTTTAGAGATTGCACGGCTTTAACAAGCATAACGGTTGACAGCGGGAATACAAAGTTTAGCGCCAATGGCGGTATGCTGCTGAACAAGGCGGGGACAACATTGATCGCCTATCCTTCCGCAAGCGGTAGTATAACTCTTTCAGATATTACGGCTATAGACAGCTTTGCCTTCGCCGACAATACACAGATTGCTTCAGTAACCTTGCCTTCGGCAACGTCTATAGGAAGCTATGCCTTTGAGGACTGCACAAGCCTTGCTTCGGCAAGCCTTCCAGCGGCGACTTCCATAAGCTCCTTTGCGTTCAGTGGGTGCACGAGCCTCGCTTCGATAAGCCTTCCAGCGGCGACTTCCATAAGCTCCTTTGCGTTCAGTGGGTGCACGAGCCTTGCTTCAATAAGCCTTCCAGCCTCTCTAACAACAATCAGCGGCGCTTCTTTTGCCCGTTGCACGGCTTTAACAAGCATAACGGTTGACAGCGGGAATACACAATATAGCGCCAATGGCGGCATGTTGCTGAACAAGGCGGGGACAACACTGATCGCCTATCCTTCCGCAAGCGGCGATATAACGCTTTCAGTGACGGCTATAGGCGACTATGCGTTCTACTACAATACAAAGATTACTTCGGTAACAGCGTCTTCGGCAACTTCCATAGGCTCCTATGCATTCTATTCCAATAACAACCTTGCTTCGGCAAGCCTGCCTGCGGCGACTTCCATAGGCAGTGACGCATTCTATAGCTGTGATAAGCTTGCTACCGTAAGCCTGCCTGCGGCAACTTCCATAGGCGGCTATGCCTTCGCCTTTTGTGATAAACTTACTTCGATAAGCCTGCCAGCAACGCCGCCAACTATAGGAAGCTCCGTTTTTTCTTATACCACGCCGTATAGTGGCAGCATTACTATCACCATTACCGTTCCTTCCGGAAAGGCGGCGGACTACACCAGCGCATGGGGCGTGACGGCGACAACCGCCGCCGGGGGCAATACCAGCAAGTATGGCAGCAACCATACCGCAATATCTATTGTAGAATCAACATCCTAAGCTACAGGCGAAACTACAAACGGAACTACGACGGCGTCCAAACGGGCGCCGTCAAACACCGGATTAGAGACGACAGGGATTAGATTATAGACGACCAAATCCTGACGAGAGACGATCAGCGCCTCGCTAAGGGGAAAAAGGAGTATTGCATAGCTAATAACACTGATTACCTTCCGCGCAAGGACGGGGCGTTTCTGAAATTTGTCAAAGTCCTCTACGTCTACGCTCTTGTCCATTTCGCCCGCTGGCTCGTTCCCAGCCATCAGTCCGCGCTGGAGGCGCTCTTGACCGATTGCGAGGCGAAATTCGAGGCTGCCCAGAACCCCAACCGGGGAAAAGTGGATGTCTTGAACAAAAATGAAAGCAGGAACGCCCTGAAAAAGGCTGTCCGGGTCTATTGCAAGGCGTATCTGCTTTACAACCCCAACGTTACCGACGAGGATAGGGAGCGCATGGGTTTGCCGGTGTATAGTGAAGGCAGAAGCCCGGTGCAACCGCCCGAAGTCCGTGCCAGCACTGATCATCCGCCTGAAAAACCCGCGAGAAATCCTGATCTATTGCCACGACAGCGAAAGCGGCGGGCGGGGGAAGCCGCTCCATGTCCACGGCATAGAAATCCGCTGGGCTATACTCGATCATTTTCCGGTGGACATTGAAAAGGAATTGTTCTTGTCCGCGTTTGACACGGCTTCCCCGTGCGTGTTGCAATTCGGCGAACAGGACCGGGGCAAGCGGGTGTATATGTGCGGACGCTGGGAGATTGAGCGGGAATGAGGAAAGGGGTCTTTTGGAGAGATAGTCGAGGCGGTGGTTCCGTGACATACAGGGGCGTGTCTGACACCATGCGGGGTTTTGCGCTAAGCGCAGGGACTCGCTATTTTTTTGTCCGCAAATGAACGCGAATGTCCGCGAATATTTTTTCGTCTTCATTCGCGTTCATTTGCGCAATTCGCGGACCCTATTCTTTGGTAAACGCAATGGTGTCTGACACCATGCGCCCGCTCTCAGACACGAAGCGGACAGATGGAAGGCAATCGCTCATGCGTCATCGCCGTTTGCTAATCCACTTGCTAAAATCCGCGGCGCGCCCCGCCATACGCTATGTTCCACAAAAACAGACCCTGCGGCGGAGCGGTCGGCCCTGCCCTGCTTCTGTCTTTGCTGTCGACAAGCGATTGAAACTCGGATGCGGACACGTCTTTCTCCTCGCAAAACAGCAGGGTTCCCGCAATGGAACGCGCCATCTTCCATAAAAAGGCGTTTGCCGTAATCTCAAAGACAAGGACATCCCCCTGTATAAAAAAGCAGGCGTTGAAAATGTACCGGAAGCGGGATTCGCTGGGATCCTTCGGCGTTGCAAATGTGGAGCAATCCATCTCGCCCCGAAGGAGCCGCGCATAGGAATTGAGCCGCTCTATGGAAGGATGGTTCCACACTTGCAACGCATACCGCAATTCGTGGGGAAGGGCGTGTCTGCCCGCGATGATATGATACCGGTACGTCCGCGCCCGCGCGTCGAAACGGGCGTGAAAGCCGCTGTGGGTTTCCTCAGCCGCAAGGACGCGCACATCCCGCGGCAAAAGGCTGTTCAGCGCGGGCGTGAAGCGTTCAGGGGACATGCCCTGTATATCGGTGTAAAAGTTGGCGATCTGACCGGCGGCGTGAACGCCCGCATCCGTGCGCCCGGAACCGGCGAGACTCACCGGATGTTTGTGCAGCTTTTGCAGGGCTTCTTCTATGCGCCCCTGCACCGTACGACGCGCCGCTTTTTGCATTTTCTGCGTTTGCCAGCCCGAAAAATCAGTGCCGTCATAGGCAATCAGCAATCTGATGTTCCGGTTTGAGCCTTTCTCATTCATCAATGTCATTCAATTCTTTCTTGATGCGGTTATAAAGATTTTTAGCATGTTCCAACAAGGGGCCCGGCTTGTTTTTGGACGACTTTCCTAAACCGAACATCTTGGCAATGGTGCGTTTGGCGCTTTCAAGCGTTGCGTTGCGTTGCTCAACAGTACCGGCGCACTCATATTTCAGCGTGAGAAGCCCCTCAAGATAGAGAACGCCCTCATACCCGTAGTTTTTATCCACATCCGGACCCAGATTTTTCACTGCGGAGAGAGCCTCCTCTCCTGTCTGCTCAAATGCCACCGCTCTTTCGTACAGATACTGGGCTTTTTTCTTAAAGAGGGTTGCGACCCAATCGTAATGCTCGTTAGGCGTCTTTTTGTGCAAATCTTCACAGAGCCACGCGACGCGCAAAGCCGCCATCCCTTGCTTAATGGTAGGAGAGAAATTTTTTGAGAAATAGTCGTAACAGCGCAACACCAAGTATTGGGATGCGGCTCCCGCCATTAACGTCCTGTTCTGATAGAAGTCGACGCCGGGAAACAGAAGCTCAACCTCGTCTCTTCTTTCATCGCGGGATTGACTGACATCAAAACACAAATCTTCGTCCAGAAGCGCGAAATCCTTGTCTATAGCCGCATACCAACATTCGGGGCATACCGTAGCTTGATAGGCGAGAGGGTAGACTTCCCCATATTTTGCGGAAGGCTCGTACACGCGGTGCAGTTCATCGGTAAGCTCGCCGGCTATGAGCCTGCCGCCGCCCGACAGCAATTCTTCACGGTGAAAAACAGTCTCGCACGCGGGGCAGACGATCTCGTCCTTTGACAAAAACGACAACTTTATATCACGTTCTTCCATCTTACAATCCTTTAGACATGCGCCTTTTTTTAGACATGCGTCTAGATATGCATCTCATAGACTTTCAGTCTACTCCAAATTGCAATAAAAGTAAAGTTTTATTCGCAACCGAGTCATAACGGTTTAACGCCGCGTCCTCTGAACGCGCCGGGCAAAATTTATTGATAATTTCTGTTGACGGTTTGCCAAACCTGTGCTATATTTCTTACATCCAGTTTGGAAATAGATAAACCTTTCTTTGTGGATTTAATCATGCAGTACTTTGATACTCACGCCCATTTAGGGCTCATTTATGATGACCCTATTGAACAGCTTATGGTTATTCAAGAATCTCGTCAAGCCGGCGTCTCCCGTCTCATGTCGATTTGCAACAATCTTTATGATTTTCAGCAAGTCTATAAGAATTTGAGATCATCCGAAAATGTCTACTTCGCCGTGGGGGTCTCCCCTGTCGAAGTGCAAACGCCGGGCAGGGATTGGATTCAAGTGATAGAACAAAGCGTACGCCTGCCCCATGTCATTGCCATAGGCGAGACCGGGCTTGATTACTTCCGCAGCTCCGGCAACAGGAAATCGCAGATCGAACTGTTTATCAATCAACTCGACATGGCGGCAAAGTTCAACCTGCCGGCAATCATACACAACCGCAACGCGGGCAAAGACTTACTCGATGTTTTGCGGGATCGGCTACCGCCGCGGGGAGGCGTCCTGCACTGCTACTCGGAAAACGCCGAATACGCGAAACGCGCGCTCCGCCTCAACCTGTACTTCTCGTTTGCGGGCAATTTAACCTACAAAAACGCAAAGAATCTCCATGAAACCATTGGCGTGATCCCGCTTGACAGGATGCTCATCGAATCGGAAAGCCCGTTTATGGTGCCTGCCGAACATCGAGGCAAGCGCAACCTGCCGAAATACCTCCCCATCACCGCGCATTGCCTTGCGCACATGCTTGGCATGGACAGGGAGGCGGTGGGACGGCAACTGTGGGAAAATTCCAACCGTTTCTTTGGGTTGCCGTCCGCTTAAATCGATCAGACAGACTTAAACGACTCTTTTCCAACGCCGCACAGAGGGCATTTCCACGTGTCGGGCAATCGCTCGAAAGGAATGTCCCCGTCATAGACATAGCCGCAGAGCGGGCAGCGCCATTTCGCGCCGCCAACCGCATTGGCTGCGGCGCAGTCTTGAGAAGGCTTGCCGGCTTCCTTGAATTTCTGGAACGCCTCGCCCACAGCCGCTTTCATTGTCGCTTGATAATCGCCGTAAATAAGGGGCTTTGCGGGATTTTCGCCGTTTTCAGCGTCGGCCACCTCGCAGATGAACAGGGTGTGCGTGGGAAATTCAAGGGCATTAACCACACGGAGCCGGAGGTACGCGCAGGCGTTGTTGAGGAACGGCAACCCGTCCTTGATGGTATGCGGCGCGTTCACCCATTTTTCAACATCGCGCCCTGACTGGAAGCCGAAATTGCCAATGACAAACGGATCAACGTCTGTGGACAGCACGGAAAGCGTACATTCGCTGGTCTTTTTTATACATTCGTTGGTGTAGTTTTTCTTCATACAGGCAAGCGACGCCAACGGGCTGTCTCCTGCGGCGACTTGCCCCACCGCGTCTACAATGCATCCGCCTAAACCCGTTTCGGTTTTTACGCCAACTACATAGAGTCCGTAGGAAAGTTTAAATAACGCGCTTGTATCCATACAAGTTCTCCTTTAATGCCGTTTCAAACGGCGCCGTAACGTGGAGGGCGGACTGTAACCCCAGGGCTAAAAGTCCGTAGTCCCCTCTAATAAGAATTATTCCTGTTAATAATATAACTCAGTACCCATGGATAAGGCAAGCGTTTGCCGGTCCCGGCCGGATTATAAATCGCCTATGGCAGATGTCATCCGCGCAGACGCATCCGCAACGGCGCGTTATCGCACTTTTACCAGTTCAAGTTCAAACACAAGAAAGGAATTCGCCGGAATGGCGCCCTCCCCCGCGTCCTTGTCTCCGTAGGCAAGCTCCGGCGGCAAAATGACAAGCCGTTTTTCATTGACCTTCATGTCCAGCGCCGCTTCGTCAAAACCCCGAATCATGCGCCCCATTCCCGCCTGAAATTCCAGCGGCGCCCCGTGTATATCGGATGAATCTATCACCTCTCCTGAAAGGAACGACAGTTTGTACGTCACCGACACGAAGCTGCCTTTAACCGGTTTCGCGCCCTTGCCTTCCTTTTGGACAAGATAGTAGGCGCCGGAAGGGGTTTGCTGGGCTGTGGGGTATTTTTTCTGTATCAATGCGACGTCCGCATCCCGGTTCGCCTTGATCGTGGCTTCCGCCCTTTGCCTGACGGTCTGCCGGAGCGCGTCAAACGCGGCTTGATCAGCCTTGAAAGCGGTCGCGTCAGCCCCGTTGCGGACAATGGAGACGCTGACAATCTTATCGCCCTGTTTGACGCTGTTGACTATATTCTGCCCCTGTACCACAGTCCCAAAGATGGTGTGCTTGTTGTTGAGCCACGGGGTTTCTGCAATGGTGATGAAAAACTGGCTGCCATTGGTGTTCGCGCCCGCGTTTGCCATGGCGAGTACGCCGGGTTTGTCAAAGGACAGGCTGGGATCGAATTCATCGGCGAACTGATACCCGGGTCCGCCCCGTCCGGTGCCAAGCGGATCGCCGCCCTGTATCATAAAATCGCTCTGGTCGCCATTGGCGCGGGAAATGACGCGGTGAAACGTCAATCCGTTGTAAAACAGCTTGCCGCCCACGCTGGTCATCTTCCCTTCCGCAAGCGCCACAAAGTTGCAGACCGTGAGCGGCGCCTTTTGATATTCCAGACGGACTACTATGTCCCCCCGCGTCGTGGCGATTCTCGCAAAAAGCCCGTCTCCCAACGCCGCGTCATTCGGCGCGGCTTCTGTTGTTTCCACCATTAAAAATAGCGCTCCTAATAATAATAGACTAGATATTTTCATGCTTTGACTATACCCGCAATCCCCTTTTATTGCAACCGCCGCCAAAGGCGGTTTTTTTGCGACATGCAGTGCGCCTCAACGCCGCGCCGCGCACGGTTAGGGCGAGTCGCGGCGTACGGGAAAGGTGTCTGACACCGCCGTGCCGCCGCCCCGCCAAAGGCGCCGCCGTAGGCGGGTTTCTTGCGACATGCAGTGCGCCTCAACGCCGCGCCGCGCACGGTTAGGGCGGGTCGCGGCGTATGAGATTCTTTCAACAAGTTTTCTCTAAAAAAATCCGCGCTCTGTATGGCGCGCCATATATGGCGCATTCTGTGGAATCTTGGGTTCATCTTCACGTACCGTGTTGACAATGTGAGACTTCCAGGAGAGCCTCTGAACAGTCGCCCCCACACGGGGGAACTAGTTGACCCCACCTGCGGGGGCTAATTGACCCCACACGCGGGGGCTAGTTGACCCCACATGTGGGAGCTAGCTGACCCCGCAGGTGGGACTTAGACGGTCAGCTCAACGCCATAGTCTATGCGACGGGGCTCTTTTAAAAGCGCGCCCCCGCCGGAAAACTGGGTGAGTATCCGCGCGCGGTAGACCCCGGGCGGCAGCGTCGGCAACTGCGCGGATATGCGGTTGCGCTGGTTGTCCACCAGATTCCCCGTCACCTTGATGGTCGAGCCGTCCGCCTGCGCCAGGTAGAGTCCGCAGGAGGGGTCTTCCCCGGCTATCTTGACGCGGCTCCCCAGTATCGTAACCACGCCGCCCGCAGTGAGCCGCTCGTCCGATGTACCGCTGGTCACGTCCAACACTTCGGCGATATACGCCCCGCTCTCCGCCGCGCCCTCAATCTCCACCGTGATGCGAGAGATGACGTCCCGCAGTTCCCGCCGCTTGCGGAACGCGAAGTCAACGGGGTTTCTCTCCTTGTCCGCCTTGTCGTCCGCGTGATCAAAGGTGCCGCCTATCTTGGGGTGTATTGAGAAGTAGCCATTCTCCACGCTGAACCCGTCCGCAAGCTGATAGAACGCCTCGTCAAAGTAGGCGTTCACCGCGTCCACCATGGTGTCGTAGTTCAGGTCCGAGCCGCCCCGCGTGACGGCCTCGGCGCAGACCTGCTCCACGCTCAGGGTCCTCTCGGTTTTCGCGCGGGCGATGAACTTGCCCCCGTGTTCCAGATAATTGGGATACAGCCACGCCCTGATGACGTGCAGCACATTTCGCAGTTCTTCCAATCCTGCCATAATAATCTCCTTGTTTATGCTTATGTATAGTGAGGCTGTTCCAAAACTTCAGTTTTGGAACAGCAACCTTATATTTATAGAAAAAATAGAAAAAGTGGGCTTTAGACCGCTTTTTTGGAAGCCTGTTCCAACGCAAACATGTTTGCGCACTAACCGAGTTTTGGAACAGGCTCTAGTGGCTAACGCTTGGTTGGCTCGCTCATCACGAGTTTGATTTCGCTTCACGCTTCTTCTGTTCGGGGCGCTGGTGTCAGACACGCGGGTTGCGCGGCGTCAGGCGCCAGCGTCGCCGACCTTTGTTCATGCCGTTCGTGTTCTGTGGTTCGTGTTTTAGGGGCGAACCAGCCGGAAGCCAATGTCGTCGTACCTGCTCGACGGGGTGTTGCCGCCCCGGCAGACGGAACGGATGTCCTGCGCGTCATAGTTCCACGACCCGCCGCGATTCACGCGGAAAAGGTCGCCAGCCGCGCCAGCAGGGTCTGTCTGTGCCCCTCCACTATACGCCCCATCCCAGTCCCAACACCACTCACACACGTTCCCACTCATGTCGTACAGCCCCCAGGGATTCGGCGTCCCGCTCCCCACTTCCCACGTCTTCTCTCGATACACCCCTTTCGCGTTGTTGTTGTACGGATAATTTCCATCGTAGTTCGCATGGCTCGTCGTTATGTCGCTCCCCGTGTAAAACGGCGTACTCGTCCCCGCCCGACACGCAAGCTCCCATTCCGCTTCGGTCGGCAGGCGGTACCCATTCGCGTTCCGGTTCCACGTCACTATCCACTTCACGGTATCCCATCTGTTTCTGTTGTTCTCATCGCTCCGCGTCTTGTCTATCGCATACGCCGGCGTCAGCTTCTCCTTCTCGCTCCGCTTGTTGCAGTACTCTATCACGTCGTACCAACTCACTTGCTCCACAGGCAGATTGTCTCCTTTGAACCTGCTCGGATTACTCCCCATCACTTCTCCCCATTCCTTCTGCGTCACCTCGTACTTCCCGATGGAGAACGGCTTGCTTATCGTCACCTGATGCTGTGTTTCTCTGTCATGCCTGTCAACCTCCGTCGAGGGGCTTCCCATCGTGAACGTCCCGCCCGCTATCCTCACCATGTTCGCGGGTATGGTATCCTGCCCATACGCCGTCTCCAGCGACCCCATTGCCATTATCAATCCTACGGTGCGTTTCATTCCGCTTCTCCTTTTGCCTTTCTTTATAATGAGCGATCATACGCCGCCGCGTGCCTGACACCAGCAGAACTAGGGGCGCACCAGCCGGAAGCCAAAGGTGCCGTACCTGCTCGACGGGGCGTCGCTGAACCGGTAGGCGGAACGTACATACTGCGCGTAATTGCACCACGACCCACCGCGTACCACGCGGTAGGAGCCGCCAGCCACGCCCGCAGGGTCTGTCTGCGTCCCGCTATACGCCCCATACCAGTCCCAGCACCACTCATACACGTTCCCACTCATGTCGTACAGCCCCCACGGATTCGGCGTCCCACTCCCTACTGCCCATGTCTTACCCCGATACTCTCCTTTCGCGTTGTTATTATATGGATAGTTTCCGTTGTAGTTCGCATGGTTCGTCGTTATGTCGCTCCCCGTGTAAAACGGCGTACTCGTACCGGCGCGGCACGCAAGCTCCCACTCCGCTTCGGTCGGCAGCCGGTACCCGTTCGCGTTCCGATCCCACGTCACCACCCACTTCACGTTATCCCTTCCGTTTGTGTTGTTCCCATCGCTCCGCGTCTTGTCTATCGTGTACGCGGGAGTCAGCCATTCCCTCTCGCTCCGCTTGTTGCAGTACTCTATCACGTCGTACCAACTCACTTGCTCCACAGGCAGATTGTCCCCTTTGAAATAACTCGGATTGCTCCCCATCACGTCATACCATTCCTTCTGCGTCACCTCATACTTCCCGATATAGAACGGCTTGCTTATCGTTACGCTGTGTTGCGTCTCATCGCTTCCCCTGCCAACCTCCGTCGAGGGGCTTCCCATCGTGAACGTCCCGCCCGCTATCCTCACCATGTTCGCGGGCTCCCGCCCATACGCGCGGCGAGCGCGATACGCGTCAGCGCCGCACTAATCATTTTCATAGGTATCTCCTGTTTTGGTTATTGTACCATTGATACCTTCGGTGTCTGACACCGCCGCCCACCGCCCTGCTCGCCGCCCCGTATCCGCCCGTCGTGTGTCTGACACCACCGCGCCGTGCCAGTGTCTTTCACAGCGCGGGCGAGCCATTCCCCACCGCGCCGTGCCGATGTCTGACACCGCACACATACGCCGCGACCCGATGTCTGACACCGGGCCGGCGCTCAGCGCGTGTCGGGGGGCTTGCCCCCCGACACCCCCGCAGACGGACAAACGGGCGCGACAACCAGACCCGCGCAAAAGCGGGGACTACGCGGTCGGCGGCAAGGCGGCGTTGACCGCCGCCCACACCGCCGCCCTCTCCATCCCCGCCACCACTGCTGACGCCAGCGGAACTAGGGGCGAACCAGCCGGAAGCCAAGGTTGACGCTCCTGCCCGATGGGGTGTCGCTGCCCCGGTAGGCAGAACGCGCGTTCTGCGCATCGTCGTTCCACGACCCGCCGCGTTCCACGCGGTCAGAGCCAGCGGCGGCGCCCGAAGGGTCTGTCTGAGACCCACTGCTATAACTCCCATACCAGTCCCAACACCACTCCCACACGTTCCCGCTCATGTCGTACAGCCCCCACGGATTCGGCGTCCCGCTCCCCACTGCCCATGTCCTCTGACGGTACTCTCCTTTCGCGTTGTTGTTGTATGGGTAATTCCCATTGTAGTTCGCATGGTTCGTCGTTATGTTGTTCCCCGTGTAAAACGGCGCGCTCGTCCCCGCCCGGCACGCGAGCTCCCACTCCGCCTCCGTCGGCAGGCGATACCCGGTCGCGTTCACATTCCTCGTCACCACCCACTTCACGTTGTCGCCCCCATTGCCGTTGTTCCCGTCGCTCCGCGTCTTGTCTATCGTATACGCCGGCGCCAGCCCTTCCTTTGCGCTCCGCTTGTTGCAGTACTCCACCGCGTCGTACCAGCTCACATAATACATCGGGTAATTGTCCCCCACCCCGTATGTCGAATCGCCGCTATAACCCGCAAGAGCCCGCTGTTGGTGTATCGTTGTGCCCATCACCTCAGTCCATTCCTTCTGCGTCACCTCATACTTCCCGATGTAGAACGGCTTGCTTATCGTCACTTGATGTTGCGGCGATTCATCGCTCCCCCTACTCGCCTCCGTCGTGGGACTTCCCATCGTGAACGTCCCGCCACCTATCCTCACCATGTTCGCCGGCATGGGCTTCTGCGCCGGAGCCGCCTGCGCGGGCGCGGGAGCCGCCGGTGCAGCCGTGATCGTCTCCCCGTTCAGCCTTGCCGCGAGTCTGGGTATCAGTTCCAAACCTTCCGAAAAGTCCTTGTACCGCTCCGCAAACCCTTCTCTCAATATCATACTCTCTATATTATGCACGTCTGCATCAAAAGACAGCAGACTCCCCCAGGTACCCACCGAACTGACAAGCACATACTCCGCGTTCCTTCCGACCCCCAGCCGCTTCACCCGCTCTTGATCCGTCTGCCCGCTCCTCTGCCTGCTATGCTCCTCTCGCACCTTCTCCAGACTGTCTGTCCTCGGCAGCACCGCGTACTTGTTCCCATTCGCCAGCCCTATCGCCAATATCTGCGCCAGCGTCTGCGCGTCGCTCTCGTTTATCCCGTTTTCCCTGCTGAACGGCGGCACGGACAGCCCGGGCAGTTTGCTCGTGTCCCGCCCCACTGCACGCGCCATGTTCCGCGCCATGTCAGGTATCATGTCCGCCACCTCTTCTATCTTCGTATACACCCGGTATTCTCCAGCTATCAGTTGCAGGCTTTCAACGTCAAGTATGCTCACCAGCGCCAGATTCCTGTTTCCGAACTTCGTCGTATACCCTGTCATCACGTGCGATGCGTTCAACTGCTTCCCCAACTCGAAGATCGTGTCCGCGTCAGTCAACCCGGACATTCGTTGAAACCGCTGTTCAAACTGTATGAACTCCTGCGTCGCCCGCGTTATGGACATCACCCCATTGAACGCATCCCGCCAAACCGGCGCCCGCGCAAACGCCCGCGCAATGGTTTCCCCATCGCTCGTCTGCACGCCGGTAAACGGAAGAACCGCAAGGCTCTCCTTCTTCTGCCCATACGCCGCGCCCGCCACTCCCAACGCCGCCACCATCATCAAAACAAACGCCACGCTCTTTTTCATTTTTTCTCCTTTTTTTCATGCTTATAACATAAGCCGCTTATAGCATACGCCGTCCCGCGCCGCTCTGCGCTATTTTATATCCTCATCAAGCCCCTGGAAGAAAAGCCGGTCGCCCTCTATCGCGTCCGCAGCCCGCTGAAAAAGCAGGCGTTCGGTCGTCTCGGAAATGGAATGACGTTTCGATTCTCTCACCATCACCCCGTCCCGCTCCAGTCCGACCGTCACCTCTCCCACAAAGATCGGGTCCGAGTATCTTTGAGATCGCTTCTCCGCTTCAAACGTTATGATAAAGCGCAGTCCGCCCGCTTCTTTTTCCGCAGTCTGGATGGACGAGGGCATCTCCATTGAAACGCCGTACTTCTGCGCCCCTTTCCGTACGCCCTGGTACAACGTCCGCTTGTCCCGCTCCGCCAGCGAGTCGCCTTCAAACGCAAGCCCGGCGCGCGTCTGCGACGGCATCTCCCACGCGCCGTCCCCCTGAATGTTCTCGGTTACGCGGCTCGCCGTGATCCTTCCGGTCTCCACGTCTATAGCGCGGAGTTCCAGCCGGTACTGACGCCCCTGCCTGCTCAGCGATCCGGCGATCAGGACTTGCGCCCCCAGCTTCTTCACGATTGACACCATCGTCTCATCGCTCACGTTGCCGGACAACTGGTAGTTCATCTCCTCCTCAATCCCTCCTACGCGCTCTTTGTCCCGCTCCACAACAACGAAGGCGCTGTCATTGACCAGCCGCGCCGTCAGCTTGCCCGCCACATAGCCGGACAAGTCGGCGCTTCCCCCATTGATATAGGGAACCGCCACTCGTGTTCCGCCTGGAATGCGCGCGTTAAAATAGACGACCGAATCATTCAGCGCTTTGTCCAAACTGACGCTTGTCTGCGCATACACCAACACCGCGCTTGCCGCAAAGACAAGGGCGATTGCCGCTTTTTTCATTTTTTTCTCCTTTAGACTGACGTTTGAAGCGATTTTCTTTCCATATCACTGCATATAATATATCGCTTTGCCTATTATAATACAGTGCTATTCCACAATTTATCAAGGTGAAAAGAAAAAAGAGGCGCAGAAAAGAAAAGCGGGAAAGAAAAATGAACGGAGCGTTGAAAAACCGTCTTCCGGTTTTCCTTTGCGGACGGCGCATCGAATCACGCGCCTCCATTCGCGCTGTTTGCGCTGTTCGTGTTGCACATTCGTCAAACATCCCGTATACTAGTGGCAAGGAACAATCATGAGCGTAAACAAACAGTACAAAGACAGCGTGTTCTCCCTCCTTTTCAGCGACCCCGACGCCCTGCGGGACTTGTACGGCGCGCTTGAGGGCGTGGACGTGGATCCGTCCGTCCCCATAAAGATCAACACCCTTGAGGGCGCGTTGTTCATGGAGCGGATCAACGACATCTCCTTCGAGATAGGCGGCAAGGTGGTCGTGCTGATCGAACACCAGAGCACAATCAACCCCAATATGGCGTTGCGGCTGTTGCTGTACATAGCCCGCATTTATGAGAAAATCATAGACAACAAAGCGCTGTACCGCGCGAAAAAAGTTCTCCTGCCCCGCCCCGAGTTCATCGTGTTGTACAACGGCGTCGCGGACTGTCCTGACGAGAGCGTCATGCGGTTGTCGGACTCATTCGAGCGGAGCGAAGGGTTGGGTCTGCCCGAACCGGAGGCGCCCGCGCTGGAATTGGCGGTGAAGGTGTACAACATCAACGAAGGGCGGAACGAGGAGATGGCGCGGCGGTGCGGGCCGTTGCGGGGGTACAGCGCGTTCGTGGCGAAAGTGAGGGAGCGCGAGGCGAAGGGCGGCGGGAAGGAGTCCGCGATGAGAGACGCTGTGAGGTGGTGCGTGGAGCATGACATTCTGAAAGAGTTTTTGGAGGCGAACGCCTCGGAGGTGATGAACATGTTGTTGACTGAATGGAACTGGGACGACGCCAGGACTGCCTGGCGCGAAGAAGGGCGTGAAGAAGGGCGCGAAGAAGGGCGCGAAGAAGGTATGGCTAAAGGCATTGAAAAACGGGACATGGAGCTATTGGCGATGATACAGGCGGGCTGCGGGCTGGAAGAGATAAGAGAGCGGCTTGAGGCGGAGAGAGCGCATAGCGGCGCGGATTTGCGGGTGTGAGCACGAGATGCGCATGAACAATATATGCGGATGACTGAAAAGACCGCCGCCGGTCGCCGTAGCGGACGGGAAGCTCGCTCTGGAGCGGATTCCTGTCACGGCTCCATTTCATGCGATATGCTGATCGTTGATCCGGAGCTGCTCTTGATGACTTCAATGCGGCTTGGGATGCGGGTTCGCAAGTCCCCCACGTGGGAGATGAGACCCACCGTGCGTTGCTCGCGCAGTTCGTCCAGTATGCCGAGCGCCTTGTCAAGGCTCGCGTCGTCAAGAGAGCCAAAGCCTTCGTCTATGAACACCGCGTCGAGTTTTATGCCGCCTGAGCGTTCCTGTATGGAATCCGCAAGTCCAAGGGCAAGGCTTATGGAAGCCATGAAGCTCTCCCCGCCTGAAAGGGTGGCGCACGGGCGCGTTTTGCCGGTATAGGCGTCAAACACTTCAAGATCAAGACCGGAAAGGCCGCGTCCGCTCTCGCGCTCCGTGTTAAGCAACAGGGAATAGCGCCCCTCGCTCATGCGTTCAAGGCGGCTGGTCGCAAAAACCGTAACTTCGGCGAGGTATTTGCCCAGAAGCCATGCGTCAAAAGAGCGTCTTTCGCCGGTTCTGCCTTCAATATCGTCTCGCAGACGCGCCAAAACTTCGCTTTTCTTGAGCAAGGCGGCGTATTGCCCGCGCTTTTCCTTGAGAAGGGCGCCGTCCCGTTCCGCAGCCGCCAGATCCGCCTGTATTCTGTCCCGCTCCTCTTCCGTTCTCTCAAGCTCAACCGCGAGTTCCGCGAGTTTCTCCCGAATACGCGCCTCGTCTTCATCGCCGCCCATGTCCCGCAGTTCCGCTTGCAGGCTTTTCACCGCGTTTTCCACTTCTTCAAAAAGGAGGCGCAATTTTTCCCGCTCATCCTCCCATTGCCGCACGGTTTTCTCAAAATCAGCTTCCGTTTCCGGCTTCAGCATGGCGTTTTTCAGCGCGATTATGTCTTCAAAGGGCGACGCCGCAATGCCGGCGTCCATGGCTGAAACGGCTTTCGCGTGTTTCATCGCCGCTTCTTCGCGGGCGGCGCAGGCTGATTGTTCGGCGGCAAGCGAGGCGGCAAGACGTTTTTGGGCGTTTTCACGCGCTTCCCGCAACGCCGCGACAGTGGATTCAGACCTCGACAGGGCTTTTTCAGTTTCCGCGAGGGCTTTTTCGGCGCCTGCCAATGCGCCCGCGTCACCGTCACCGGCCGCGTTTCCCAATACGCGCCGCTGTCTGCGCTCAAGCGCCTCTATTTCCGCGAGGAGGGCACTCTGTTTTTCCGCGCTAATGGCAATGCGTTGTCCGGTTTCGGCGGCAAGGGCTGCTGTACGCTCCTTTTCCTTATACAGAACCGGCAACTTGCTGTTCGCCTGACGCGCGTCTCCCCATTGACCGGTAATCGTGTTCAGAACGTCGTTTTGTTTTTTCAACAGCATCGCTATTTCCGTTGACGGCGGGATGTCCTGTGGAATATCCGGCGCGCCGTCCCCAAGGACGCCGTTTTCCGCAAACAAGGCGGCGCTCATCAAAGTCCGCGCCTCTTTGTGCAAGCCCGCGAGTTTTTTCCGCGTACGGTCAAGCGTCTGTCTTTTCGCGTCCAGATCGGCTTTACAGACAGCCTCGTCGCGCTCCGCAGTTTTCAACGCGGCGCCGAGCGCCTCTATCCGCTCGTCAAGGCCGAATTTCCGCGCAACCGCAGACGCCGGACGCGGATGTTCCACCGCTCCGCACACCGGACACGGATCGCCTTTTTTCAAGCCTGCGGCGAGGGTCGCGGCCAGACCCGCGTGTTCATACGCTTTTTTTTCAGCTTCAAGGCTTTTCACTTCATCGGCAAGCGCCGGAATCTGTTTTGCAAGAACTTTTTCCATCCGCTCCAGCGCCGCTATTCCGTCTCCAAGCTCGTCTTCCTCGCACACCAAAGGCTCTATATCATCGGAAAGCTTTCTTTTAAGGTGAACAAGGCTGTCGTACACGGCTTTCGCCTGCTCATGCTGGGCGTCAAGACGCTGGATTTGAGAAGCGAGCGCCTGCAACCGCTGAATTTCCGCGTCTTCTTTCGCCAGCTTCCGCTCTTGTTCCACTTTCTGATCGAGAAGCGACCGGTTGCGCTCCTTCTCACTGGCTAAATCCCGCGCTTTTTGTGAAAGCGACGCCTCAGCTTCGCGGGCTTCGAGCAACGCGGGCCGTCTCTCCTGCAACGCCCGTATATCCGCCTCCAGTTTTTGGAGTACCTCCGCGTTTTTTTCGGCATGTTCCGCGTTTTCCCGCGCTTCGTGCGCGGACTCCCGCGCATTCTTCACGTCATGTTCACGACGCATAAGCGCGGACTCGCCTTCTTCAACAAGGATGAGCCGCTCTCTCAAAGGGCGCGTCTTTTTTGAAAGCTCGCAGGCGTTCTTCTTTTCATGGATGGAAGCGCCGCGCTCCGCATGTCTGCCACAATCTTCTTGTAGCGAGGCGAGGCGTTTGGCGTGATCCGCTTCGCGCTGTTTGAGATCGCGCTTTTTGGACAAGAGCGTCTGTTCATTGGACAGAACGGCGATTTTCGAGCGCGCTTGGCGCAATGTTTCAATAAACGCCCGCTTCGCCTCGTCAAAACGCTCTATAGAACACCGCTCCTCAAGCTCTTCCAGCGCTAGTCTGAGTCGCTTTGCAACCTCTTCGGCTTCCTTCGCTTTACCGGCGACCGTTTCTTTGACGCGCATCGCTCTGTCAATGGGAAAGAGCTTGCCCAGCACGGCTCTGCGATCATTGGTGTTCTGGCGGAGAAATTCGGCGAATTCTCCCTGGGGCAGAAGCACTATTTTGAAAAATTCGCCGGGTTCAAGTCCGATCAAGTTCTTTATCTTCTGATCCGCCTCGGTCTTTCGTGAGCTTACACTCTCCCATTGGTTGTTCAGACGCTCGCAAAGAACCGCCGTCTCATCAGCGACGGTTACACCCGTCCCCCGTCTCTTGGGCTTCTCCTGTTTGGGGCTTCGTTCCACCCGGAACAGCCGCTCTCCAAGTGAAAATTCCAGGGAGACGGAACACTCGCCAGAGAACGCGGACGCGGCGAGTCCCGGCGCCGCCCTTTCGCCGCCAAAATCGGATTTCAGACGCGGGAGATGAGCGTTGCGCCCGCCGGGAACTTCCCCGTACAGCGCAAAACAGATCGCGTCAAATATCGTGGTTTTTCCCGCGCCCGTCTTTCCGGTGATAAGGAAAATATCATCCAGACCGGTGAAATCAATGGAGACGGCGCCCGCAAAGGGTCCGAAATTGTTCATCAACAACCGTTCCGGCTTCATGGCTCCGCCTCCGTTTCAAGGAGCATGTCTTTGAACAACGCCAATTCTTCCTCATAAGCGTCTTTCCGCCCATGTATCTCGCCAAGAAAAGCGGAAAAATCATCAACAATATCCTCGCCGTTTTTTTTCATCATAAACGCCGTATGCGCGGCGCGCAGGTCTTTCAAAACGGCTGTCCTTTCCCGCAGCCGCGCATTGACGGCGTCGCTCTGATCAATGCGCAACAGATAGGGAAACCGTCTGCTCAACAGGGAAAGAGGATTTTCAATAAGCGCCGTGTCGGTCAGGGTGATTTCAAGATAATCGGACGCGGCGGCTTGCGCTTCGTCTGACGAGCCTTGCAAAAAAGAGGCGAACTCCCCTTTGAGCCGCGTCATCTTCCGCAACGGCGTTATGGGAATGGGTTCAACATGCGGCGCTTTTCCCTTTTCAAGCGTAACGGCGAGGAAGACCTTCTCCCGATCAGCTTCAGAGAAAGAATAGGCTAACGGGCTTCCCGAATAAAACGCTTTTTCCCCGGCTTTCTGAAAGGCGTGCAGATGCCCCAGCGCAATGTAATCAAAGCCGGAAAAGAGGTTTACGTCGACCAATTCCGCGTTGCCGAGAAATGTCCGCTCGGATTGTGAGGAGAGTCCGCCGGACGCGAAGAGGTGGGCGACCAGCGCCGTGTTGTCCGCGCCGTTTTCAAGGGCTTCCAGCCGCGCTTTCTCAAGCCGCGCCGCAGCTTCCCGCGCAAGAAGCGCCTGCGACCGGAGCGGCGCCGGCTCCTGCCCGTCCCCGCCTGTCAACGCGGATTTCAAAGAACCTGCGGCAAGGAAGGGCAGCAAAAAGAACGCGGTTTTCTCTTCCCTGACCGTAACAACAACCGGTTTGCAGGCGTCTTCCGGCTCCGTACCAACATGAACGCCGAGTTCCGCGAAAAGCTCTCTGCCGAAACCGAGCCGCGACGCCGAATCGTGGTTGCCGGAAACAAGAAACACCTCAACACCGGGACATTCCTTCTTCAACTGCCCAAGGAAGGGACCCAGGAGCTTCACCGCGTCCGGAGGTGGTATGGAACGGTCGTACACATCGCCGGCAATGACCAGCGCGCTGAACGAAGGGTCTTTGAGGACGGCGAGCAGATTCTGGAGCATATACCGCTGATCTTCAATAAGAGAATATTCGTGGAGAACCTTTCCAAGATGAAGATCCGCAGTGTGGAGCAACTTCATGCAAGATCAACCATTCAGTTTTGTGGTTGCTACCGCTCGGGCTTCCGGTATCCAGCCTTTACTATTTGCGACGCGCCTTTTGTCCGAAGCGGGGGCGCTGAGGAACTCCAGCGTTCCGCCACCCAGCGTGGACATGCGTTCCCAGAACGCCACCGCTTCTTCGGGAGCGTAATCCGCTATCGTCATAGGATAAGCCCGTAATGGCCGGGATCGTCTTTCCCCCTGGGCATATACCATGCGTTTAACGCTCCGCTTTGTGCCAGGTGGCGCTCCCGCTGATAGTCTTTCAAATAATCCGGTTGCCCCAATGAAACGCCCCATTGTTCTGCGGCGGCTTTTATCCTGTCCCCAACCCGCTTGACCACTTCTACGTCGTCTCCCTCATACATGATGGCGCTTTTATCCGGAAATTCTTGATATTGAGTGAAAGATTCGGGAAACAGATCGCTGTCGCCCGCCAACGCGGCGGTTTTCTTTCCGGTGAAGGGATCGGACGTACACGCCGCAAGCAATGCGCAAACACAGAACAGCAAACATATTTTTTTTAGACTTTTCATAGCATGAAATATCCTTTTAAAAACCATCTTAATACAAACCGTCTGTTCGGTCAACCGGAGCGGGCAAAGTTTGTTTCTAAACTACGGCGTACTGTCAAGGGCGGCGTACGGCTCTTCGGACTGTAGGCGGCGAGGCAAAGCCGCAGGCAAGCCGCTCGTCCGCAAGCGGACATGCATGTGAAAATCCGATTTTTCATTGTGTATGTATATATTGTCCTCCGAGTATTTTTCTAATTCCTGTATCTAAATTCAATTCGCAAGTTATTATCAGATCAAGCCCTAAACCAGTATCACGACTATATTGAACCATTTCTACTGGTTCTAGATTGGTTTCTTTATAATTATCCGCATAATTTTTTATTTCATTATCAAGTCTATTATGTTCAATATTCCACCAGTCGTATACATAAATAATTTCAATGGTATGACCATTGAGTTTAATATTTCTGTAATATGTTCCTAAAAATATTGCTTCCCTATTACTTACCCGCCGTATCCCCCAGCCCCTTGGAGGTGGAGTCGTACCAAAATCTTCAATATAAGAACCATGTATATGCTATAATGAAAGGCAACATCGTCTATATTAAAAGCAAATGTATTGTACCAGTATCAGCCTATTTACTAAAAACCCATCCTTCTTTTCCTGCATCCGTTTGATTTTCTGAAACCTTTATATTCAGCTTTTCTTTCCATAATTAAATCCTCCATTGTTTTATTATACCGGTTTGCCAAATATTTGTCAATCGGATATTGAGCCTAACGTTCCGTTGTGGAACGTTAGGCGAAGTTGGATCATACGCCACGCTATTTGTCTTCGCTATTAGTTTCTTTAATATTATTTTTTTGAGTGATACTATTTCTCACATTTTGCAGTGGTTCAAAATTTCTAACTTTTGCCACAGCGACATCAGGAACAGCCTCTATCAATTTTGACGTTATGTTTTCAGCGTTTATGATTGCCACAACAACCTTTTTGTTAGAAATTGAAGGGAAAGAACGATCCAAAACCGGCGCGGCGCTGAACCGCCGTAAGAGCGGGAGGAAAAAAGCGTGTATTTTTATCAGAATTGAAAGAGTATCCCGCTTCAGACAATACGGGAGGGGGCGTATAGGGTTTATTAGGCGTTCAATCTTGAGAAAAAGAGCGAATTGCGAAGCGGCTTGCGTTTGGAAAATTGGGCGCATCGCCTTGAAAAAGCATTATACGAAACAGTATTACGCCGTGTGAAAATACAAGACATTTTGATGGCGCTTTCAAAACATGCCGTTCACTATGGCGCACGCGCCGCCCTTTCATCTTCAGAAAACTTCTTTATGCGCTATGGACGCCGTTGTCAATAAAGTAAGATTCATGGGGCTGTTCCAAAACTGCCGCTCTGCGTGGTTTGGAACAGCCGCTCATACCTCATATTTACAAGTTTTCAAAAAACGGGGAGTGTGGTATGATGAATCCATGAGCGTACAGTTGGGTTTATTTCCATGTGAAAACAAAGAGTATCTTACCAAACAAATAATAACTTATATTGGAAACAAACGCTCGCTCATGAAGTTTATTGAACGCGGCGTGTATCTGGTGCAAAGGAAATTGGGCAAAAGCAAACTCGCCGTCTTCGATGTGTTCAGCGGTTCGGGAGTGGTGGCGCGGCGCTTCAAACAATATGCAAGCTTTCTGCTGGTAAACGACATGGAAAAATACGCCGCCCTGATAAACAGTTGCTATCTGGCTAACGCAAGCGACATAAATATGGTTTTTTTAAAAAAACGGTACCATGACGTCATGTCCACTATAACGAGCGCTCCTCTAAAAGAAGGGGTCGTCACGAAGCTGTACGCGCCTGTGGACGACAATGACATCAGGCGAAACGAGCGGGTGTTCTATACGCGCAGAAACGCTATGTACATAGACACCGCGCGCAACGCAATAGAGCAGCTTGACGAGCCTTTCAAAAAATTCTTCCTTGCGCCCCTGCTTTCGGAAGCCTCAATTCACGCGAATACGCCGGGCGTTTTCAAGGGGTTTTACAAAAATAGGGCGACCGGAATCGGTCAATTCGGCGGAAGCGAACAAAACGCCCTGACGAGGATAAAAGGCGACATCACTCTGCCTTTTCCGGTTTTCAGCAACTTCAACTGCGAGACCGTCATATATAACGGCAATGCAAACAGCGTTGTCAAGTCCGCGCCGGAAGTCGATCTGGCGTATCTGGATCCGCCGTACAACCAGCATCCGTACGGCTCAAATTACTTCATGCTTAATGTCATCCTCGACAATAAACGGCCTGCCGCAGTGAGCAAAGTGTCGGGCATCCCCCATGACTGGAACCGTTCGGCGTATAACAAAAAGCGCGAAGCGCCCAAAGCGCTGCTGGATTTGATACACAGCATAAACGCGAAATACGTGATGATCTCTTTTAATTCCGAGGGTTTTATTTCTCTTGAAGAGATGACCGCCTTGCTCAAAAAAAACGGCAAACTGGAGATACTGGAAACAAAGTACAACACATTCAGGGGATGCAGAAACCTCGCGGGGCGGAATGTCCATGTAAAGGAGTATCTGTACCTGCTGGAAAAATGAGAGTATGCCGAGTTATGGCGGAATTCTTTCGATGCGTGGCATTGACAAATTCTCCGCTTCAAACTAAAGTAAAAGGGAAAAAAGATGGCGACTATCGGTATAAAAATAGCTAATGGGAATTTTTATCCGCTTCTTGATGAGAATGATCCGCAAAAGAAAAAATTTGCGCTCATACCTGCGCGAAAAGGACAAAAACGGGCGCAAATAGATTTTTACAAAAGCGATCTGCGCGACATGGAAGACGCTCAACACATAGGGCGTTTGCTTTTTGGAAATGAAAAGAGAGAAATGGATGGAGATGCTCTTGATCTCGCCATCGAATCGAATGGACAGGGAAAAATCAGCGCAAGCGCAAAAAATTTAAAAACAGGCGAAGACCGGCAGCTGGTAATATGGCTCAAAGCGGCTGATCAAGATGATGGTCGTGAAAGCGAGCGCAACAGCGGGCGCAATAGCGCGGGTGAAAAATTTGAAACGCTGAGAACACCGGAAATAACCGAAGAAACTGCCGGTTTATTGCCTATAGATTTGCTATACGAACAGAAATTTGCAAAAAAATTTCCCCTCGTTCCTGTTTGTATCGCCATCCTGTCGCTTGCCGCAATCTGCGGCGCGCTCTGGGTTTTTCTGTTTCGCGGCAAAGCCCTCGCATCCGAAACGCCGGCGGTCGCCGCAACAGCGGAAACGCCGGATCCGCAAGAGCCGCCCGCTCCCGCGCTTGCCGAAACGCCGCCCGAACAGGAGCCGGATCCGCAAGAGCCGCCCACTCCCGCGTATGCCGAAACGCCGCCTGAACAGAAGCCGGATCCGCAAGAGCCGCCCGCTCCCGCGTATGCCGAAACGCCGTCCGAACAGGAGCCGGATCCGCAAGAGCCGCCCACTCCCGCGCTTGCCGGAGAAATCGCAAAACCAGCGCCGCAGTCAGAACAAAAACTGAAAAGACCGCTTGCGCCAGTGCGCTCTTACAAAGCGCCCAAACCCATTCCCAAAAATGGTACAACGTACAGGGTGCGCTGGGGCGACACGCTCTGGGATATAACCGATGTTTTTTATAACAACCCGTGGCTTTACGCCCGGCTCGCGCGGTACAACAAACTCCGCCCTTCGGCGATTTTGTTGCCGGGCGTCGTTCTGCGCATCCCGCCGAAATTGTAGGCTTGCAAGAAGGTGATTTGAGAACATGAAAACCCGGTCGCGCCGCAAGAAAATTTTTTTTCCATTGCTTCTTGTATCCACGCTCTTTTTTTACTCGTGCAAGAGCGAGGCTGAACTGGCATTTGATATAACCATGCAAGAAGCGGAAAAGCGCCTGAAAAAAGGCGATGTAACTTTCATACTGGAAGCGGAACCGGAAAAAATGCGGGAAATAACCTATATTCACCCTTCCGCCCCTTTTTACGCGGCTCTGTTGATGAAAACGGAAGAAGCCGCGCCGAAATTGCGGACGATCAACCTTTTCATGACGGCGCTCTCTTCCCCTTCAACGCAGGTTCAGGAAGCCGCCTCACATGAACTCTTCGCTTTTATGATGGATGATCCGGGTCTTGCGGCAAGTCTTCTTGAGGCGACAGGCGGCGCGGCCCCGCCGCCATTGAAAGCCGCCGTTTTGTATTTTACCGGAGATATGATTGGCGCGCGGAGCGCCTCGTCCGGCGATCAACTGTGGGACAGAGCCTTCTATCTTCTCTCTACGCTTAAATTGGGAGGGGACGTTTCACAGGAACTGTTTCAATTTCTGCTGGACGGAACGGTCGCGGACGTACACACATGGACATACAGAGAGGCGTCGGAATGGGAGGGGGCCGCCTCTGTTTTTAACGAGACTGAGAGATGGGCAATAGAAGGACATTTTGAAACGGCGCGAAGGTCGTATGGGGGGGCTATCGGAACATTTCGCAAGATCATTGCGCAGGATCACACGCTTTTTTTCAAGAATCCGGCGCTCATAGCGGATTTAGGACGCTGTTTTCAATACGCAGGCGCGGGAGCGGAAGGCGTCAAGCTCTTCACCGCATGGGACAACACGATGCAGGAATGGGTGCGCACCAAAAAAGAATGGGAAAAAACCGCTCATGCGCGGTACAACCTGCTGTTTTTCGCGGGAAGAATGGAGCGTCAGGCGTCCCATTGGAGCGAAGCCTCTGACTATTTCACCCGCTCCCTGGTTTTCGCGCCGGACGCGGAACAGGAAGACGCCTGCATCTGGTACATTTTGGATGTCGCGTTTAAACAGTCTCCTGAAAAAGCGATCCCCCTGCTCCGTATTTACGCAAACCAATGGAACGAGGCGTCCTACTTTTCTGATGTTTTAGGTGAATTATGCCAAGCTGTTGTGGCGAGCCATTCATGGACCAAGCTGTTGGAAATTTTTAGTTGCATCAGAAGCGTGAATGGCGCGCAATACGCCGACGGCGCGATAATAGCGCAATACGCCTACATCATTGGCAGGATCATTTCCGAAGGCTACATGCCGGCGGCGAAAGCCGCGGCGTATACGGGATTAGATGGCTCCGCAGGCTCTTTTTTCAGGTTAGCCTATGAGGAGCAAACCGCTTCTTTTTATTACCGGACGCTCAGCGCCTCGCGTCTTGGGAAACATGTCTTTACGGAACAACCCGAAAAGCTCAAGGCGGCTGAAAAAAAGAAAAAGGCCAAAAAAAATGATGAAGGGGAGGCGGGGCAAGCCGGACTCTTGGACTTTCTGCTTGGCTTTTTTAACTATGGCGCCTCACGCTATGCGTTTCCCTATATTCAGCGGTCGGCGTCGGCGTTGACCATAGACGAATCGCGCATACTGGCTCAAGCCCTTGCCGATGACGGTCAATACTATGAATCCATACGCCTCGCCAGTTCATATATGAAAACAAAAGAATATTCTTTTACGTTTTCCGATATGTTCCTCTATTATCCCAGACCGTTTTATGCTATAATAGAAAAATATGCGGAACAGGCGAATATAAGCGAAGCCACGCTGTTTGGGCTTATTCATACGGAAAGCGCGTTTGAGGCGTCTGCGGTTTCATCGGCGGGAGCCGAAGGTCTCACCCAAATAATGGACCTTACGGGCGTAGAAATGGCGGAGCGCATACGCAATGAGGGAGGTCCCGATTACCTGAAAGCAGGTCTGAATTTGAAAGACCCGGAGGTAAACGTACACATCGGCTCGTATTACCTTGCGCACCTTATCGGGCGGACGGACGCCGTTCTCTTGGCCCTGCTCGGATACAACGGGGGGCCAACTAGAGTGAGGCGGCTCCGCGCCGCAGAACCATTGTTGCCCGATGATCTGTTTTTGGAAACTATAAGCATAACCGAAACCCGGGAATACGGCAAACGGGTTGCGGCGGCGGCGGCGGCTTACGGCTACATGTATTATAACGTGAAGATGGAAGATATTTCTGCCGATATTTTGAAAAAAAGACGTCTCTAATACGGACGTTTAAGGGTGTCAAGGTAGTACGATTGAAAAGCGGTGATCCTCAACAACAATCAGGTTCTCATATCTCTCCCTTCCGTATAGGTTCATTGGCGGGGGCTGGGGCTTTGTTTATTTTTGCCCTCTATACAGGGTTCGCCATAGCGGACGGCTTGTTCGATATACCGAATGTCGCGGCGCCTCTGGGCGCTTTCTTTGCAAACGCCTATGGAATTCTGGCGTTTGCCATACCGGTGTACTGCCTTTGGGGAGCCATCCTGTTAATTGACCCGGTGTACAAGCCGGCGCGCATATTTACATTAGGCGCATCGCTGGCGCCGTTTGTGACATTGGCTATTGGTTATAATTATTTTCACCTTTTTGATGAATTGGCTGAAAGCTCCGATTTTCTGCAACTGACTGGCAGAGTGGGGTACATCTGCATCATATTGTTCTGTATACTTATTGAACTCATCGTCATTCTTATCCTTAACGAAGCGCTGTTTCAAAAAGAAAACCCGGACGCAACGGAAACGCCTGAATTATCCCCCTATGACTCCTCTGTGGACTCGCCTGCCGCGAAAAACAACGCTTCGTTTCAAAACAAACCCTCAGGCAAAAGCCGGAAGACAAAATTTCTGACCATTATAAATAGAGAGGCTGTCGTACCAGAAGAATCTGGTGAAGAGGAAGCGCAGCCCTCCGCGGCTGTTTTGCATGATTTGTATGATGAGAATGGCATGGAGATAGACCTCCCATCTCCAAAGCCTTTGAGCAGCGCGCAAGCCTTCAATGAATTAAACAAAACGATTGAAAAAGGAAAAGCAAAACCAGGCGAGAATGACAGTAAAGACGCCGGCGATCAGCCTGCCGCATACGCTGACATTCCCGATATATTTGATTACAAACCGGAAGAAATCACCGACGGCGCGGTCTATCCTGAAAAGCGACGCGATGCGGACGGCATGGATGACAAGGAGGAATATGTAAAGGACTGCGAACGGGAGAAATCCTCCGCAACGACGGGCGCTCCGTCCGCAAATGCGGAAAACTCGCGCCCTCTGGCGAAACCGGTTCCACTTCCGGCGCAGCCTCCGGTATCGCCGTCCGTGATGTACGTTGACATTCCCATACCGTTTGATTACCGTCCCGAAGAAATCACCGATGACGCGAATTATCCGCAAAAGTCCGTGCGTCCCGTACGCCAGCCTCAAGACAGAGAAGTGGAAGCCGTGCCACCGGCGCCTACGGCGTATGTCGATCTGCCAGAGCCCTTTGAACACGATCCGGATGAAATCACCGGCGGCGGGAGACATTCTGAAGAGTCTGACTCGGATGCGGCCAAACGCGGCGCGGAAAAAAAAAGGGAACAAGCGACAGCCGCCTCAGCCGTTCCGCCCGCGCCGCGATCTCCGGTGATCCACGCGGCTTTGCCAAGGAAATGGAAGAGCTATCAGATACCCATACTGGGCATCCTCAACGACTATCCTGACGGACAGTACTGGATTATTGACAAGGCGACGCAGGATGCTGCGGAAATCCTCAAAAGAACGCTCAATGAATTTAAGATTCATGCGGAAGTTACCGGCATACGCAAGGGCCCGGTCATCACGATGTTCGAGATACTGCCCGCGCCCGGAGTGAAGCTCTCGAAAATCGTCAACCTGCAAGACAACATCGCGCTTCGCCTCGCGGCTCAGTCCGTGCGCATCGTCGCTCCTATTCCCGGCAAACATGCGGTGGGCATTGAAGTGCCGAATGTCAAGCGGAACATCGTGTCTTTCGCCGAAATCATAGAAGACAGGCTGGAACATGAACATGACGGGAAGCGATTGGGAATTCCGGTTGTGCTGGGCAAAGACATCACCGGCGAGTCGCAAACTGTTGATCTTACCCAGATGCCCCACCTCCTCATAGCCGGAGCCACCGGTTCGGGCAAGTCCGTATGCGTAAACGCTTTGATTCTTTCCATTTTGTACCAACGCTCGCCTTCAGAAGTGCGGCTCATCCTCATTGATCCGAAGATCGTGGAGCTCAAACTGTACAACGATATTCCGCACCTCCTGACACCGGTGATTACCGAGCCCAAGAAGGCGTTTCAGGCGCTCCAGTACTGCATCTGCGAAATGGAACGGCGCTACGCTTGCCTTGATTCAATGGGCGTACGGGACATAAAGAGTTACAACAGGCGCATAAAAGAGCGGAACATAGCCACGGAACACATGCCGTACATCGTTGTGGTTATTGATGAATTTGCGGATCTCATGGCGACCACCGGCAAAGAGCTTGAGTCCACTGTGGCGCGTTTAGCCGCCATGAGCCGCGCCGTGGGCATTCACCTTGTGCTTGCGACCCAGCGTCCGTCCATTGATGTCATCACCGGTCTCATCAAGGCGAATATTCCCAGCCGCATCGCGTTCATGGTGGCAAGCAAGATGGACAGCCGCATCATCATTGATATGGTTGGCGCGGAAAAACTGCTGGGCAAAGGCGACATGCTTTACGCAGGCGTGGTCGATCCCTTCCCCATCCGTATGCAGGGGGCGTTTATTTCGGAAGAGGAAGTCGAGCGGGTGGTCGAATACGTCAAAACGCTTGGCGAGCCTGATTATATTGACGATGAAATTTTCTTTGACGATGAAGAAGGCGTAGAACCTGATGTTTTTGGCGAAGGCGAAGACCCGCTCTACGAAAAGGCGTGGGAAATTGTGTTGCAACAAGGGAAGGCGAGCGCGAGCTACATACAGCGCCGCCTCAAGATAGGTTATAACAGAGCCGCCCGGCTCGTGGAAATGATGGAACAGCGGGGGTTGGTTGGTCCGGCGCAAGGCTCGAAACCCAGGGAATTGTTACGGGGCGTTTAGCGCGGCGCGGCCGGTATTGCAAAGCTGGTCAACACTGAATAAGAATGCGGCGATAAAGAATGGAATCTGAATCAACAGGCCCAAAGAGCTTCTAATCGCGCAAACAAGATGATAGTGATTCTGCCGGCGACAGGTTGAAAGGATCATATACTGCTCGCCCCCCGGAGAAAACCGCTTTAATTAACGTCAATTTTCGGTTTAAGGCGTTTTGAATCGCCCGTTCGAACTGCCGGCGTTTCTCGGCGACAGCATAAAGCGGCGGCGTACAGACGCCTTACTATGGCGCTTACGCCTAGAACCGCAATCGCGGGGGCATGAAACGTCTTATATACAAACAACCGCGACAACTCAATAAATTCATCAAGCGAAAAAAGAATGAAGGTGTAAAGAAACGACGGTATGGATTAAACTTTAATGACATTTCATTCAAAAGTCAAGCGTCCGTGCGCATGAACGCTTGACTTTTGACGGCAAGTATTATAAAGTTGTTGTATATCATCAGTTTTTTAAGGAAAAATTATGTCTGAAAAGAGGAAAACCGTATATCTTGGGATGAGGGGGGACATCATTCATCCGGGCATCATAAATATTATCTGCGAAGGAGAGAAATATGGAGATGTACTGGTTGGACTCCTTACAGATTCCGCCATCGCCGCGCATAAAAGACTGCCCTTTCTCAACTATGAACAGCGTCGGCAAATAATAGAACGTATAAAAGGAGTGGCGCGGGTTGTTCCCCAGAAAGAATGGAGTTATGCGCCGAATTTGCGCGCGTACAAGCCAGATGCGATAATTCATGGAGATGACTGGAAAATCGGGCCGGAACAAAAAATGCGTGAGGAAGTGTTCGCCGTAATGAAAGAATTGGGCGGCGAGGTCATTGAAGTCCCTTATACGCAGGGCGTTGACTCTTCCGCGCTGAACGAAGCCGTGCGCTCCATCGGAACGACGCCTGACATCAGGCTCAAGGCGTTGCGGCGGTTGCTTGACGCAAAGCCGTTCTTGCGGATCATGGAGGCGCACTCCGGTCTTTCCGCTCTTATTGTGGAGCGTCTTGAAATGGTGAAAGAAAACGGAACGCGCAGCTTTGACGGCATGTGGTCGTCGAGTCTGACCGATTCCACCAGCAAAGGAAAGCCGGATATTGAGGCGGTGGACCTAACCACCCGTTTGCAGGGGTTGACCGATGTTCTTGAATGTACGACAAAACCCATTGTCTTCGATGGTGACACCGGAGGCAAAAGCGAACATTTTGTGTTCACCGTGAGGACGCTTGAGCGGAACGGTGTCAGCGCGGTGATAATAGAAGACAAGATAGGGCTAAAAAAGAATTCGCTCTTTGGCGCTGAAGTGACACAGGAGCTATGCCCAATTCCGGAATTCTGCGAAAAGATCAGCGCGGGCAAACGCGCCCAGGTTACAAATGACTTTATGGTTATCGCGCGGCTTGAAAGTCTCATAGCCGGTTTTCCGGTGTCTGACGCGCTGGAACGCGCAAGGGCATACGTCGCCGCAGGAGCGGATGGCGTTATGATTCACAGCAAGGAAACATCCGGCGAGGATATCCGCGCCTTTTGCGGACAATTTAGGAGCGAATATGAACATGTCCCTCTTGTGCTGGTGCCGACGACATACAATCAGTATACGGAACAGGAACTTGCCGGGTGGGGGGCGAACATTGTCATTTACGCAAACCACATGCTTCGCGCGTCGTACCCCGCCATGATGCAAACGGCGGAGACGATCCTTAAAAACGGACGCTCGCTTGAGGCGGACCGGTTGTGTATGCCTATCAAACAGATTTTAGAGCTTATACCGGGCGGAAAGTAATGAACAGAAGGGCGAGCCATGATTGAGCCGCGTTTTTTTTATGAAACGCTTGTATCGCGAGGCACGGATTTTTTTACGGGCGTTCCTGATTCACTGTTGAAGCATTTCTGCGCGTATATTACGGATCATGCCGCTGATGAATGTCATATTATCGCGGTAAACGAAGGCGCGGCGGTCGCTCTCGCCGCAGGCTACCACCTTGCGACCAACAAGACGCCGCTTGTGTATATGCAGAACTCCGGAATCGGCAATGCGGTGAATCCATTGCTTTCACTCGCAGACCCGGATGTGTACCGTATGCCGCTTGTGCTTGTCATCGGGTGGCGCGGGCAGCCGGGCGTACATGACGAGCCGCAGCATGTCAAACAGGGGAAGGTTACGGACACGCTGCTTGACGCGATGGGCATCCCTTACGTCCTCATGGCTGACACCGAAACCGCGTTGAGCGAGCAAATCGAACTGTGTTATGAAAAAATCGCGGAAACAAGCGGGCAGTTTGCGTTTGTTGTACCAAAAGGCGTCTTTACGCCGTATAGCCTGCAAAAGAAACAAGACATTGAAGCGGAAATGACCCGTGAAGAAGCGATTGAGGAGATTGCAATCGCTTCTGGAAAGGATGAGATTTTTGTCTCGACCACAGGAATGGCGTCACGGGAACTGTATGAGATACGTGACAAGCACCGGGAAGGGCATGAGCGGGATTTTCTTACGGTAGGATCCATGGGACATGCCTCGCACATAGCGCTGGGAATTGCCCTGCAAAAACCGTGCGTTTCGGTAATTATTCTCGATGGTGACGGCGCTGTCTTGATGCACATGGGCGCTCTTGCCGCGCTCGGCGCGGAAAATCCGCGCAACATCCGCCATATTGTGTTGAATAACCGTGCGCATGATTCTGTCGGCGGCCAGCCTACCATCGCTGGTTCGGTTGATTTATGTGGTGTCGCGCTTTCCTGCGGATACAGGCGGGTTTACCGCGTGGAAACAAGGGACGCGTTGAGAAAAGTGCTGTCCACCGGGGACAGGGAGTTGACTTTTATTGAAATAAGCGTGAAAAAAGGTGCGCGGCATGATTTGGGGCGTCCCCGGTCAACGCCGGAAGAGAATAAGACTGCGCTGATGCGGTTTATGGACGCACGGGGAGAAAAAATTGATTAAAGAAGCGGTAATACTTGGCGCAGGGCTTGGCTCCCGGTTGAAAGAAAAAACTGTTGCAATGCCGAAGGGCTTTTTGGAGCTTGGCGGAAAAGCAATTGTTGAGTGGTCGGTGCAAAAACTACTGGCCTGCGGTGTTGAGCGTGTCATTATCGGGACGGGGCACTGTCATGAGTACTACGATGAGCTTGCCAAAAAATATCCTGCGGTAAAAACCGTATTTAACGCCGGGTTTGCCTCAGCGGGCAGCATGGGAACTCTCGCGGTATGCGCCCCCTGTGTAACGGCGGATTTTTTTTTGTTAGAATCCGATTTGATTTACGATGCTGCCGGGCTCTTTGTTCTGGATAACGAAAGCAGGAAAAACGTTGTTCTTGCATCAGGCGCGACATATTCGGGCGATGAAGTTTATCTGGAAGCGCCGGAAGGGGCACTCAGGGCTTTGTCAAAAAATAAAAATGAACTGCGCTCGGTGGACGGCGAATTTACGGGGATTTCAAGGCTCACGCCTGTGTTTTTACAGAAACTGTGCGTTTACGCGCGGGATAACAGGAATACCATGCCGAAACTGGAATACGAAAGCGCAATCGCCGCTGTTTCCCGGAAAGCGCCGCATGATTTTCCGGTATACGTCCGTAAAATTGAAAACTACGCCTGGCGTGAAATTGATGATGCCTATCACCTCCAAACGGCGGAACAGGATGTTTTGCCGCGTATTATCGAAAATGAAGAATGCCGGTCGGTCAGGCGGGAAGTGCTGTTGAATCCGGGGCCGGCTACGACAAGCGATTCGGTTAAATATGCCCAGGTCTGCGCGGATATTTGTCCGCGTGAAAACGAATTCGGCGATGTTATGGCATGGATATGCGATGAACTCACGTTGCTTGCGGCGGACAAGGCCGCTTATGAAACGGTCATTTTCGGCGGCTCCGGTACGGCGGCTGATGAATCAATGATTTCATCGTGCGTCCCTGATGACGGCCGTCTTATTGTTATCAATAACGGTTCTTACGGGGAGCGGCTTGCAAAAATCGCTTCTGTTTATAAACTGCGTCATACGGTTTTTGAAAGTTCCGCTTACGAAGCGCTCGACATTGAAAAACTTGAATATGAATTCAAAACCGGAAGATACACGCATCTTGGCATCGTGTATCATGAAACGACAACCGGTCTTTTGAACCGGATAGATCAGATTGGTCCGCTTGCCAAAAAATATAATATCGTAACCATAGTTGATGCGGTCAGCGCCTATGCCGGTATACCGATGGATTTGGAAAAACTGGGGATAGATTTTATGGCGTCAACGTCCAACAAAAATATTCAGGGCGTGGCGGGAATTGGATTTGTCATCTGCAAAAAAAACGAACTTGAAAAAACCGGCGCGATACCAATGCGTAATTATTATCTTAATCTTTACGACCAGTACGCCTATTTTTTGAAAAACAGGCAAACGCGGTTTACGCCGCCGGTTCAGACGCTTTACGCGTTGCGGCAGGCGATTTTGGAGACGCGGCAGGAAACGGTCGAAGGGCGGTATGCCCGGTACAGTGAATGTTGGCATATACTTGTTTCCGCCATTAAAAAATATAACCTGAAAATGCTGGTGAAAGAAAAAGACCAGTCACGCTTGATAACGTCGATTATGGACCCGGAAACGCCGCATTATTCTTTTGACGCGTTGCATGATTATGCGTGTAAATCCGGTTTTACTATTTATCCTGGAAAGCTGGGTAATATCAACACATTCCGCATTGCGAATATTGGCGCCATACAGCCGTCCGAGATGCGGCGTTTTGCCGAATTGCTTGGCGGGTATCTTGAAAGCATAGGCTGGCGGTAAATGACGATTGCCGGGTGCAGGCGGCATGTTTATTCGCGCGGGGTCTAACGCCCCGCCCTAACGCGCCAAACTTGACCCGCAATATGGGGTTTACATTGGACTTGTTCGATAACTGAAGTTATCGAACACTCTATATGATAATTATGATAATTTTGATAACATTTTCCGTGAAGTAGCGCGGGCCTTGATATCGTCTTGGAAACAGGCCATAGTGTTCTAAAGGCTCAAGGGAGACGAGTAAGCGTCAGGAACGGAGCAAGAGAGACTGTGCATTATGGGCTGGAAGTGCCGTTCGTCCCTATAATGTGCCCGGTTCCGCCGCAAACGGGCCGCGAACAGAGAGGTATTCCCCATGTCCGATTCAGTCTCCCAGTCTTCCGATAAAATCCTGCCCCACGGTGAAAAACTTGACCGTATCCGTCATTCCGTTAGTCATGTCATAGCCAGGCGGTTACCCGGCTCTATCCATGAACCAAAGTTGCCATCGGGTACTCCATCGAAAACGGTTTTTACTACGATTTCGCCTTCCCCAAAAGCACCGGCGGCAAGTCCCTTCACGGCGGAGTACCTTCCCCGCATCGAGGCGGAGATGAAGGCGATTATCGACTCCCGCTAGGGCTTTGTGCGGGTGGAACTGAGCCGGGAGGAGGTTCTGCGGTGCTTTGCCGGAGAGGACTTCAAAACAGAGCTTATCAGCGATCTGCCCGAGGGGGAAACGATCACGGTCTACGAAAACCGCACCCACGCCGAAGGTAGCACCGGTTCCCCCGGCACCGTTCTCTGGACCGATCTGTGCCGGGGTTTCCACGTGCACAACACCAGGGAGATGAACATCGCCGGGGACTACTGGCGGGAGGACGAGAAGCGGCCCATGCTCACCCGGATTTACGGTACAGCCTTGTTTTAGGCGTAGAGGCGGCGGAGAAATACGCGCCCGAAGAAATTGTTTTTGTTGAAGGCGATTTGTTTTTTGACAAGGCGTATTTTGACAAACTTGTCGCGGCGCGGAAAGATACGCTGACCATTAACACCGCGCCAATTCGGGCGGAAAAAGCGGTCGCGCTTTATGAGGACATGCGCCGCCATTTTAAATACCTCTATGATACGGATCACAAAGCGTTCTATAATTAACGAACCGTTTCTTGGCATATACAATTCAGCGCAAGTGTGGAAATTTGTTGATGCGAAACGCCTTTTTTCCATCATAAAGCGTCTTTCTGAAAAGCGGCGAGCGGGAACAAATCTTGAAATAATCAACGCTTATTTTTCCGGAAAAACAGCGGAAGAAATAGAAATCGTCGCTATGAAAAAATGGATAAATTGCAACACTATACATGATTATGACGACGTTTTAGAAGCGTTGATCAGCGGCTCATTGAAGGAGGAAAAATATGAAGACGCTTGACGAGAGGCTAAAAATTCTTAAAAACAAACTCAATCGGGAAGAACCAATAACAATTATGATAATCGGGTTGGGCAGCGTGGGTTTGTATCTGCTGGATTATCTGGTTTCCGCGTCGCCGCGCTTGCCGGCCTTGCGAATTGTCGCAGCCGGAAGAAACAAGGCGCGTATGGAATCAGACGTCAATATCGTCAGGATAGCTTCCCTTATCCGGGGACAGAATAGAACCACTATTCAGATCGATTCCGGTTGCGATCTGGACAATCTCAATGCGGTTGCGCAGTGTATAGCGCGGAGCAAGCCTGACTTTATTGTCAATTCAAGCCGTGTATATTCAGGGTTAAAATACGGCGCAATATCGTGGCATAATCTGCGGGCGTACGGTATATGGTCGCCGCTTGCCATAAAATATATCCGAACAATTATGGCCGCCTGCGATGCTGTTGATACAAAGGCGGTTGTCATCAACACCTCGTATTCCGACGCGGTCATCCCTTGGCTCAAAAGCGCGGGAAAAGCTCACCCCGATTTTGGAAGCGGCAACCTCAATCACCTTGTTCCCCGCATTAAATTCGCCGCCGGCATGGCTGGCATTTCAGATTACTGGAATATTGAAATGCGCATTGCGACGGCGCATTTTCACGATGTTGTCATTAGCAAAAAAGGACACACCGAAAACGCAGACCCGTTGCTTTCGCTCAGTTACAATGGAAATCCGCTTGACCTCAATGCAAAAGAGCTGTACAGCCGCTGTAAAATAGACATGCCTGTGGACGCGAAACGCAATATGATGAACGCCTCCAGCAACTTCGACATTATTTGTTCCATTATAGATGCGTTCATAAAAAAAGAAAGACGGACATTCCATTCGCTGGGAGCGTTTGGGTATACAGGCGGTTACCCGGTGATCGTAGACGGAAAGCGATGCGAGGCGTATATAGATGAAGAGGCGTTTAAGCTGGAAGATATGACAGCGGTAAACAGAAAATCTCTGTCCTTTGACGGTGTGGAATCCGTTGAGTGTGGCGTCTTGACCTATACGGATGCTTTGAGAGAGAAAACGCGCAAAGCGTTTGCCATTGAGCTTCCCAAACAGGTGAGTTTTGACGCTATTGATGAAACCGCCGCATTCATTATTGAAAAAATAATTATACCGAATGTGTAGTGAAAAGAGTGAAAAGGACGAAGGTTCTTCGCCTCTTAAGCGAAGATGAGCCAAGAGGCTGCGAATTTTCACGGATTACACAGATTTTTATACGAAAATCCCTCTTAAATCTGCGATGCCATGCATGGCGCAAGTTGCGTAATCCGCAGATAAAATTTGGCTTGTTGACAGTGAGCGTACTACCCCCGCCCTTCAAGCTAAACTTGACCAACAAACGATAGGATTTAACTCATAGCTCCGCGCCGTCAAAAGCGCCGTCAAAAGTGTCTGACACTGCGTCGTCCAATAAACCGGAGCGTCTGTGCAACCGGTGATACAAGCTCCCGAACGCCCACTCCGCCGCCCGCTCCGCAAGCCCCGCCTTCACCGGATTCTCCGCTATGTACTCCCGCACCCTCAAAAAGTCCCTTATCCCATTGATTACGCGTGAATAGAACCGCTCCCCCCACACATGCCCCTTGCGCCCGTTCATCTTGTTCCACGCTTTGGCGAAGTTGCATTTTATCCATTGCATTATCTTTGACAGATTGCCATCTTTGCCCGGCTTTATCAGGAAATGAATATGATTTCCCATAATGCAGAAATCCCATAAGCGGAAGTCGAACTTCCCTTTCGCCTTTTTGACGAAGGAGAGGAACAGCGCCTTGAATCGCGGCTCAAGCAGAGCCATGTCGTCATGGTCAATTTTCGACGTGACATGGTAGGTCGCTCCGTCGTGGAGCGTTCGCAAACTTCTCATACTTATAATAAGAGATTGTCATGCAAATTGCTTTGGCGTCAGACGCCGACTTGCCAAAAATGTTTTGGTGTCTGACACCGCCGACTTAGTGGGTCAAGTTTAGACTTCAAGGCGAGGAGGTTCACAAATCGGCGCTATATAGTGAGAAATGGCTCATGCGAAACCCGAAACGCTCAGCCGTCTATACGTCTCGTTGATGACTGCCTTCACGCTAATATCAACTGTCTCGTCCAACTCGTCGATAAGGTCTTCCAGCGCCGCAAGGCTTCTGTTGACGCAGGCGGAAAAATTTTTCCGGCAGGAAAACCAGTAATTGCCGTTGTGATCCGTATTCAGGCTGATAAAACCCAGTATTTTCGCCTTGCCCTTTTTCATGGGACAAAGAAGTGTCAGCAGGGGGAAACATTCGAGCAAATCCGGCAGACGCTCACGGGAATTATATGTTTTATCGGGACACGCTCTCACCAGCGCCACGCTTATCACATTGTCATTGAGATCGATAAAAGGGATAAAAGACAGAATGCGGTCAAGCCGTTCGTTATGACAGATGGCCCAACCGTCTTTCAGAACAAGATGCCCCCGTATATCCCTAAAAGGCTTAAGGTTCATCTCTGGTATGGAGTCTTTGATCTTTGCGACTTTTTCCCATTGAAGAGACGCCGTTCTTCGCTTTTTAACCGTCTTCACTTCAAAGGTTTCGCTTCCGATTTTGACGCTATGCGCGCCAGCGCGATCTCCGGTCTTTTGCCCCGGAACCTGCTTGCATCCTTTCCGCAACTTTCCGGATTTCGCCACCGGCTTTCCAAGTTTCGCCATGTCTCCGCCTAACGCGACAAACAGATCCTCGCTTATCCGTGCAAGCGTCGCCGACGAAAGCGGAGAAACCGACATGGCGTACATGCGGCTGGTTCTGACAATTTCGCCCGCAACAATGTACTTCGGCTCGCTTTTAAACATCACGGAACCCGGATGAATGATAATGCCGTCTTCGGTGAGGCTGCTGTACGTTTCGGAATCCCAGTCGTCGCGGACGCACACAAACTGGATCATACCCTGCGCTATACAACATAAATAATCCTCAATAGGACCGCCGCTCAGCGCCGGCACCCCCATACCGGCGGTGATTTCGCCAAGCTGGTCCACGATGTTGACAATTTCAGCCATTGATTTTGAATCAAGGTAATTTTTCTCGCAAAAATGCGCCCTGCCTGCGGCTCCGCCGGCAACGCTCCGGTACTCATGGTACAACGTAAGATAGGAAACAAAATCGCCGTTTGGATCGCGGAACCGGTGGTGGGCGTGGCGAGCTTCGAATTCCTCGCCCGGAGGCAGGATGTACGGGCTTTGAGATGAAAGAAACGCGGCGGCGACAAGGGTCTCTTCAACCACCTGCGGGCGCTTTAGAATGGACTCCACGATGATACGCGACTGGCGGGGTGAAAGGGGGAATTCCGTCATCATCTTGCCGATCTTGGACAGAGTGCGATCCGGCTCAAGCGCGTCAAGCAGGTTCAGCGTCTCAATGGCAGCGACAATTCCTTCGTGAACCGGCGGCGAAATAAAGTCAAATTCCTCAAATTCGGTGACCCCCAGATCGGACATGCGGAGTATCACCTCGGAAAGGTCCGTACGGTAGATTTCCTCAGTGGTAAAGAGCGGGCGCCGGTCAAAGTCCTTGGGCGAATAGAGCCGGTAACAGACGCCTTCCCGGGTGCGCCCCGCCCTGCCTTTCCGTTGATTCGCGGAAGCCTTTGACACGGGACCTTCGACAAGACTCGACGTGTAGGTGTTGGGGTTGTAGAAATTGAGTTTTGAAAATCCCGAATCAATCACCGTGGTTATCCCGTCAATCGTAACCGAAGTTTCCGCAATATTCGTCGAAATCACGGTCTTGATCTTTCCTATGGGAGCGGGTTCAAAAACCCGCTCTTGCTCCTCCTTGCCAAGCCTCCCGTACAACGGCACGATGTGGAGCTTTGATGCGAAAGGAGCGCCATACAGATGCGCCATACAGTCCTTGATGGCTTTTTCACCGGACAGGAAAATGAGTACATCGCCTTCGCGCCCTTCGCCAGTGATACGATCCATAATGGCGACAATTTTCGCAAGCGCGGGATCGGAAAACGCTGCGGGCGCCGCGCCAGTATTCTGCGCTTTCTGGGCGCCAAACTTCTCTCTTGAAAATTCCCGCTTGCTCTTGCTTTGCGGCAAAGGCGGCGGCTCGTATATGACCTGCACCGGATAGGAAACCGCGTCTATTTTAACCACCGGACATTCCCCAAAATATTCTGAAAAGACCTGCGCGTTGATCGTCGCGGATGACACGATCACCTTGAATTCCGTGCGGATATCCAAAACTCGTTTCAACAACCCCAATATGAAATCTATGTTGAGGCTGCGCTCGTGCGCCTCGTCAATAATAATGCAGCCATATCTGGAAAGCCACGGATCAAGCTTCATTTCCTGAAGCAGGATGCCATCGGTCATTATTTTTATCTTTGTGGAACTATCCGTCCTGTCTTCAAAGCGCATCTTGTAGCCCACGACACCCGGATTTTCCCCGCCGGGCAAGGTTGCGCCAGTCTGTTTTGCGATGAACTCGCTCACCGAAAGCGCGGCGATGCGCCGCGGCTGAGTAACGCCGATAACGCCGCGCTCGCCGTATCCCGCTTCGTACAGGATAACCGGCAGTTGGGTTGTCTTGCCCGAACCCGTGGGGCTTTCCACAACAACCACCTGATCGGATTCGAGCGCGGAAAGTATGCGGTCTTTGTGTCTATATACCGGAAGATCAATATAATTCATAGCGTTACAATAAACCGTAACGCTATTGAAGTCAAGGGCTTTGAATGGGTTTCATTAGCGCGGACCTATGTTCGGGTTGGTTCAAAACTGACTGTGAGGGAAAACCATCCCAGAGTGTTTTTCTTCTCACAATTCTAATGTTGAAAAAAATATTCAATTATGGTAAACTAATCCTGTTTTAAAGGTAAGGAGGCATCATGAGCGATAGCCGATCTTTGATAATGCTAGTTGACGACAATATTGCCAGTTTAATGGACGCCCGCAACATTTTGACGAATAGATACGATGTATGCACCGCGAGTTCGGCGGCAGGCATGCTTGAAATATTAAAAACACAGCATCCACATTTAATTCTAATTGATGTAAATATGCCGGTAATTGATGGATTCGGCGCGGCTGACATGCTCTCAAAAGAACCGGGCGTGGCGCGCATCCCCGTTCTTTTTATTGTTGACAATTATGATTTGGCGAAATATCACGCCAAGTTAAACAGCGCCGCTATTGGGTATGTTTGCAAGCCGTTTTTTGGACCCGTTTTAATCAAACGTGTTGAGACTCAATTATTTGTATCGGCGCAACAACAGGCTATAGAGCAGCAACAACAGGCGTTCCACAATTTCAACGCCAATCTGCAAAAAATGGTTAAAGACATGAGCGTACTCATAGAAGCCGAATCGCAGAGGGTCTGGGAACTGCAAGCCGCCATTATCAGTGTTATGGCGGAAATGGTTGAATGCCGCGATGATGTTACCGGCGGACACATTGAAAGAACGCGCAGCGGCATCGGCATCTTGCTGCACAAGCTTCAGGAAAAAGACATTTACACGGATCAAACGCTTGACTGGAATATTGAGATGGTGGTGCAGGCTTCACAGTTGCACGATGTGGGTAAAATCTATATAAGCGACGCCATTCTCCAAAAACCTGGCAAGCTGACCGATGAAGAATTCAACGCCATGAAACGGCACACCGATTACGGAAACACCATCATTGACCGCATTGAGGCGTATACGCGCCCCAATGAATTGACGCGGCATGCGAAGATTTTCGCTGGTTTTCACCATGAAAAATGGAACGGAAGCGGCTATCCTTTAGGACTCGTTGGCCAAGACATACCTCTTCAGGGACGATTGATGGCGATAGCCGATGTATATGACGCGCTTATTTCAGCGCGCCCATACAAAAAAGGCTTTCCGCATGAAAAAGCCGTCTCCATCATCAAAGAAGGAAAAGGCGCTCATTTTGATCCGGTTCTCGTTGACGTATTTATGTCTGTTGCGGAAGAATTTAAAAGTATATGTGAAACCGTGCAGGGAGGGAATCTTCGGGGAGATATTTCATGGGCGATGGATTCATAGAGCTTCGCGCCGGCAATGAGACGCGAACCCGCCCCGCCTGAAAATATTCTTTTGCCAAAATCTGGAAAAATACGCCGGAGCAAAGTCCTAAACTTGACAGAATCACGCGAGGCGATCCTGGCGCAGGCCGCGCCGCATAAGTCCGCGTCCGGCATCATCGCCGCGCCGTCAAGGGATTTGCTTGCGAGATGCGGGAGTCTCCGAAAAGAGATGCGGGAGTCTTTTTCACGAGAAGCGCATCTCTTCATTATGAGATGCGCTTCTCTCCAGCATGAGAGCGGAGAGTTTTCTGCGCCGAACCTTCCCCCCGTTTTTCACTTGTTTGTATGTCCATTATTTGTTGATAAAATTCATATCAGAATATTTTATTAAATCCCTGTCAATTCCCGATTTTTTCCATATCATTTATAGAAATTCAACTTCTTCATCTGTATTCCATTTGTAGATGGTGAATGGGTCGAAATCGAACGAGTTTTGTCAAGCGTATTTTCAAACAAATATTAAAAAGTCCCATAAGCCAGTAAGACGCGCTGCAGCCGCATGGGGTGAATTAGCATCAGTAAAATTGGTTTACGAGTTTGTAAAGAAAATAGTGGCAAACGATTTCGAATATGTTAGAATAAGCGGTATTAGGTCGCAGTGGCTCGAATTGGAGGAACAGCGCAATGATGAGCTATAAGAAATTATAGCGCTTGCTGATAGACAAGAATATGAACAAGGGCGATTTACAGCGCGCCGCAAGGATAAACGCCGCAAGCGTTGCGAAACTTGCCAAAGGAGAGAATGTGCAGACTGGCGTACTAGCGCGGATATGCTATCTGTTTAGTGTTTGTAAGTAATTGTAATATAAAAAGTTGCAAATGGCAGTCTGCGGATATGACAAGTGGGTATGATAAAAATGCGATCCTCAAAATCGTCGGATAGCGGCGGTTCAAGGCCCTTGGTGGCCGCCGTCCGGGGCGGTTTGCGCCTCTCTACGGGCTTCTACTGCGCTCATGGAGGGTGTTTGTACCCCGCATTAAGGCATAGAAGCGCTTTTGGCTATACCTCATTACCAATGAGGGTATCCTTCTCGCTTTCAGGAAAATCCGCGAGGGCTTGCGACGCATTGTTTATCCCCAGTATGCCGCACACATCCTTCGCCACAAACCACCACTCAACGCCTTAAGGGTGTATTGTTTCGCTACGCCTTTTTTAAGACTGCCTAACCAAAGGTTAGGCAGTCTTATTTGCTTCCGTTCATCTTCATTGATCTGGTAGGAGACTTTAGCCACACGTCATGATCGCTTCTGCCCGTGGGTGGAGATAGATGTGGTTTGCGAGTTTGCATGGTACTAGGGAATTGCAAACTGCAAACTTCCCACCCCGCATGTTCTGGCGGTCATATCTTCTCCCCGTCGCCGCCATCTTGAATGGCTGTCTCAAAAGTGATAATCTATCCCCGCCTCTTTCATAATTTGGTTCGCCATGTGCCGGGATTTTATTTTCCCGTCAACTGTCACTTTGATATTGGCGGAGACTTTGAACCATATGTCATGATCGCCTCTGCCATGATGGTGAAAAACAAACCCATGCCGCTTTAGGACTTCCCGAACTTTCTTTTCCTACCCCCGCCATTAAACACACACTTTCGCAAGCCACTCCGCAACTCTTATGTTACAAGAACTTACAACTTGGGCCTTCTTGGACTTGAACCAAGGACCGACGGATTATGAGTCCGCAGCTCTGACCAACTGAGCTAAAGGCCCCCTCTTCTTGACTTGACTATTTGTAGCATGAAACAAGAAAAAAGTCAAGTGGTGAAGGCGAGAAGAATTTTTTTCGGTTGTAAAGATCGCGGACGACAGTTCATCGGCAACCATGAGACAACCCGCCGGGGGCGCCTTTCCGGGATAGCCGGACTGGTCAAAATTACGCTCGTCCGGGGAGTCGGCATACGGGATGTCGCGCCGTACTGATAATCAGCGCCGCCAAAGCGCTCGCATCAGCCGAATATATAATAACCCTCTGGTTTTCCCGCTATGGTCTTGAAGCGGACGAGTTTTGGACGTATGCAGGGAAAAAGAAGAGCGAAATATGGCTTGTCTAGCGTGTCACCGGGAAAGCGGGGGAATCGCGGCGTAAAGCGGGAAAGAGGAGGGCGGCGGCCGGATGAGGCGTAGGATACGACGGGTCTTTTGCGGGGACTATTGTTTCTCGAAGAAGCTGTACAACGACTGGAAAGCGTGTGATATGGCGTTTTTTTACATCAATTACGGCTTCGTTTAAGGCTCATCGTACTTTGTAGATCATCTCCAAATTTTTTCTTTGCAGATTATTCACACCCAGGAACCCGTTTGCGCGGCGTGGCGCGTTGCGCTGATATGGCGAGAACCTTTGAGTTGGCTTCAAACCGCTAATCTAACCTCTGCTTCATGCCGTCCTGCCGCTCCAACTGTTGCAACGCCGCAGTTTTGGCGTAGAAGCCGTTATGTGCGATGAGTTCCGCTGGCGTTCCGTATTCCGTGATGCGCCCTTCGTCCAGCACCAGCGCCTTGTCCGCGTTGCAGAGCGTTGAGATGCGATGGGAAATAATGATGACCGTGGGCTGTCTCCCGTTTTGTGCGCCGATCCGCGCAGAATCCACCTTCCGCCTTGTTTCCAGAAGCTGCGAGAGTATTTTTTGCTCGGTTTCAGCGTCCACTGCGGAAAGCGCGTCGTCTAAAATGAGAACTTCGCTGTCTTTTATGACTGCGCGAGAAATGGAGACCCGTTGCTTCTGCCCGCCGGAAAGCGTCAGTCCCCGCTCCCCGATGATAGTGTCCAAGCCATCCGCGAAATTTGCGAGATCCTTGTCGATGGCGGACAAGGAAACGGCTTTTTCTATTTTTTCGGTTGCGGCGTCAGTTTCGGCGCCACCTTGAGCGTCTTCAAGTCCATACGCTATGTTTTGTCTTATGGAATCGGAAAAGAGATAGGAATCTTGCGGCGTAACGGCGACAAGACGGCGCAACTCTTTCAAGTCCCAGTCCCGTACGTCAACGCCTTTCACAAAAACCGTATTTGCGGGCGGCTCTATCATGCGTACAAGCGCCTTCACGAGGCTTGTTTTTCCCGAGCCGGTGCGTCCCAGTATGCCAAGCCATGTTCCTCGCTCAATGGTGAGGTTGATATTTTCGAGTATATTCTGTTTTTTGACGCTCTGCTCCTCATGTCCGTCATAGGCGAAGGTGAGGTTGCGAAATTCTATGAGCGGAACGTTGGCATTCGGGACATTGGCACCCGGCTGTTTAGGATGCGCCGGCGATGCGATGAGGGGGTGCGTATGCATCACCTCGTTTATGCGCCCAAGGCTCACCGCGCCGCGTTGTATCAAATTCACCATGAAGCCTGCGCCCATAAGCGGCCAGATTAGCATCTGAAAGTAGCGGAACAGGGCGGTCAACTGTCCAGGCGTCATAGCGCCCTGGATGACACGAACGCCGCCCGCGCCCAGCAATATAATAGAAGTTAATCCTGAAAAAAAGCCGATCAGCGGGAAAAAAATGCCGTAGAGTTTTACCAACGCCATGTTCGCGGCGCGGTAATCGTCATTGGTGTCCGCGAACTTCCGCATGAAATGCCATTCTTTGACAAAAGATTTCACCACGCGGATGCCGGCGAAGGTTTCCTGCACCGTGCCGCTCATGGCGGAATAGGCTTCCTGAGCCTTTTGGAAACGCTTGCCGACCAGATTGCCGAACAGCAGGATCAGCGCCGTGATGAGGGGCAGGGGAATAATAGCGAGCGCCGCGGAATGGGCGTCATTTATGAAGATGATCGCCAGAATAGAGACCGCCATGACGGTTCCGTCAACCAGCGCGACAAGCCCCATGCCGATGGCGACACGCACCGCGTCAAGATCGTTGGTTGAACGGGAAAGCAGGTCGCCAATCTTGTTTTTTTGGAAAAAATCGTAGGAAAGCGTAAGAAAATGGTCGAAAAGCGCCGCGCGCATTTCGGTTTCAATGCGCCGCGCCGAGCCATGTATGAAATACCGCCACAAAAACCGCCCGCCGCTGACAATCGTCATCATAACGACCATAGCGACCGCAGGCTTTATAATTGTTCCGGCGGTAAAACCGCCCGCGACAATGCTGTCTATGGCTTGTTGCAGGAACAGCGGGATAATGACCTGCGCCGCGTCAACGATGAGGAGACAGACAAAGCCCGCTATATATTGAAAGCGGTAACGGTACAGATAGGGAATGAGGGTTTTATAGTTGGACAAGACGCCTTTTGAAAGCGCTTTTGAAAACGCTTTCAAAAGCGGACTTCGCTTGCTTTTCATGGTATTGTTCTACATGCCTTCATTGGCGCCGGCATTTGGCGGTCGTTTGAATTCCACCGGTTCAATCTGGCGCATCGCCTTAACATCCACCTTGTTTTCCGTTGGCGTTGCAATCTGGTGGAGTCGCTGCGGAGAAGTCAGCGTAAAGGTCTTCGTAAGAATAGAACTCCGTTCTTTGAACAAAACGTTCTAACACGCTGTTTTTCATAGTGTTAAGCGTAGTGTTTTTGCAGCTTTTAGACAAGGGGGCTAGACCGCGCTTTCGCTTATTAAGGAAGAGAGTTGGCGACATGTATTCGCCGCATCGGTATATGCGCCTTTCCCGTTATTCGCGCTCATTACAGATATTCTTCTTCCCGTATTTGTAAAGTTATGTAAAAAACGCTTTTTTTATATTATTTAAGGAGAACCATTATGAAAAAGAGACGCCTTCGCAGTTTCTCTTTCGGCTTGCTTTCGGTCTTTGTTGCCCTGGCATGTATCTTTACCGGATGCCCGACCGATAATCCGGAGCCTGCTAGGTACACCGTATTTGACGCGGGCGACGGCGTTGCCGCGCCAGCAAACTAAACTGTGGAAGAAGGCGAGAAGGTTACGAAGCCCTATGAAACCGCCCGTCGCCAGGGATGGCGGCGGGCGTGGGATTAATGTTTCTTACAAAAAAATTATGGATTCTTGCATTTGCGCCTCGCCTGGTGTCAGGTAATTTTTATGCCAAAATGGCGCCATGCGCCTCTGCGTTTACACTGTGGATAGCAGTTCACGCTCAAACTGCGCCTTTGCCGCCGTCCACTCCGTTTCGGCTTCGATGCGCTTTGCTCTGGCGGTGTTTTGCCTCGCCTGCATTTCGGCTGTAACTTTGCGTTGAATATCCTTGTCCGGCATGGGTATCATCAGATTGGCAACGTCCTCATTCCCAATGCGCGGGTGTGTGTTGCCCGTCATCATATGGCGTGTTTGCCTTAGAATAAGTTGTGAGCGCATAACTGCCGCAAGATAATCCGGCAACACATTGTCTGATTTTATACGGATAACGTGAAACTCGGTTGAACAAACGCCGCCGCGTTCCGCTTTCCATACTTTATTGAGATACGGGCGCAGACGGCAATACAGCACATCGTTCTCACAAAAAGAAAACGCTTGCCCGGTCGCTTCCTCGTCCGTACCGCTTAACTCGCCAGTGTTGCTCTGTACACCCGCAAGTCCCAAATACCAATCGTCTGTTGCTGATACAAGGTCACGCATAAAGTCCGCGCAGTCGCCGAGCCGTTTATGCGGCACAGTCTTTATCGCGTCAATAATTGTGGTACGTTCAACGTTATAATACTCTACGTTGAACGCCTTATCCTCTTTGACCTGCGCCATAGTGACGGCAACGCCCAATCGCGGTGTGAATGTCGGCAGAGTCACGCCTAACGCCGAACAGACATACTCGTCCATTCCCGCGAGCAGCGCGTCAGCTTCGCGGAGCTTGGCGGCATATGAACCATAGGCAACTTCAATTATTTTGTTCAGTTTAGATGGGTCAGAAATTACAGGAATAGGGATATCTTCAATATCCAGCGTAGTTATCTTGCCTTGTACCTGTCCGCTCTGCGTCCGTTGCAGAAGCGAAACCCCAACAGGTGACAGCAAGTAATTACGCACATACTCTGCGTTTGTTTCTTGGATATTTTTCACTGCAATAAGGTTTGCCGAGATATTGAAAAATGGATAGGCGTCATCTACCACCGCACATTGTCCAAGCGTACCTCGCTGTGAAATGACTATATTCCCTGTGGATACTTGCATGCGGGCAAGCCTATCTGCACAATCTTTGTTGATATACTTCATATCTGTGCAGTCAAGGAATCCATGCCTCGTGATATTTGTAATTCTCAATAATGGTATTCCGTCTTCCGTGTAGTCATCTTGCGTTATAGCCGTGCCAAAAGGCCCGCAGATCACATCGGCAATCGCGCCAATAGTTTTGAATCGATAGCCAAAAAGCGCGGCAAGGCTATCCACCAATAACCTGTACTTTGGATGGTTGTAATTAACATCACACCGTTTCCCCACTTCCCCCCGTTTGACCGCGAACACGCATAGCTCGCTCGCGCCGGGGGTTAGACGAAAAAACGCGCCGCGTCTTCCTGAAACCGCTCGTATTGCTCCACGACCTCCGGCAACTGAGAGCGGTCGTTTGTCCTGCCCGTCGCGTCGTAGCCGATTTCTTCCGGCGCAGCCATAAAGATTGGCTCGTCATCGCTCGGCGTTTCATCCAAACCGCGCTTGCGAACAAAGATAATGCTCGCCTTAACGCCCGCGCCAAAGTGGGCGAACGCCGCTTGCGGCAAACTCACCACCGCAAGCAGTTGAAACTTCTCAAGGATAAAGTCGCGGACATACTGCATACTGCTGTTCGTGAGAATACCGTCGGGTAGAACAATAGCCGCCTTGCCCGTCGCGGGCTTCAGAAACTCATAGATACGCTCGACAAACAGCGCTTCGGAACTTTGACTATTGCGGACTTTCGCCTTTCCCTTTTTATCGTAACTGTTGCCGAGAGTGTAAGTCCCCAGATATGGGCGTTCCGTAGCGGCAATCTTTGAACCAAAGGGCGGATTGGTAAGGATAAGGTCAAACTTATCCTTTGCAAATCCGGCGTTGTGCGCATGCATAGTGTCAATGCTGTCAAGCGCGTCGAAGTTGATGACGTTGGTATGCCCATCATCATGGACAATCATATTCATCTTGGCAACGCGGGCTATCTCGTCATTGATTTCAATACCGAACAAGCGCTTGGACGCGAAGTCGTGCCAGTATTTATAATAGCCAGCGCTTTCCGTTTCAGGGTCATAATATTCCGCCGCCTGCCTACGGATATAATCCATCGCATACAGCAAAAAACCGCCTGAACCGCA
>JAISCC010000013.1 GCA_031265845.1 Treponema sp. | reverse complement strand
TTTTTGTTGATGCCGAAACTCTGGGATCCAAAATTGTTCGCCTCGGGGCCGTCGCCGGAACCAAGGGCGGGCCAGGCGAAGGATCCCCATCTCATGTTGGGGGTCTCGCCTTTGATCTCGTTGGGAAGCCAGGTCCCGTTCAGGTACATGGCGACTTTGCCGGTAGCGATCTCTTCAACCTGACCTGCGGGGTAGATGTTGGAGGCGGCTTTTTGGCTGAAGTAACCGTTTTGCGCCATCATTTCCATCAGTTGTCCGAAAGCGAGCGTCTGCGGCCCGGTGAAATCGTTGTTCTTCACCATAGACAGCGTGGCGTCGGCGCCAACCAGACGATCCATGCTGTAGCCGAAAAAGGCCGCCATGTACGCGTCGTCTACGGTGAGTCCCGTTACGCCGATTGCCTTGAGCTTCGCGCAGGCTTCCAGCAGTTCCTCCCCGGTTTTCGGAGGCGCGGCAATCCCCGCCTGTTCAAAAAGGTCTTTGTTGTACATGGTGACAAAGGCCGACGGCTGGTAGGGAATGTTTTTCACCTGTCCGCCGCCGAGATCCCGCGCGAGGGTAAGGAGCGTCTTGTTTATCACATCCCCATAGAGACTCCCGCCTGTGGTGGAGTATGATTTCGCCACATACTCATCCAAAGGAAGCAGGTAATTCCCCCACGTGTTGGCGACGCGCTCAATATCCTCGTCAAAAAGGTCGATGGTCTCCCCGGCGTCAAGAGCGGGCTGCAAGGTTTTGCGAATTTCCCGCCCATTAAAGTTGATGTCCACCGCAATGCCCGTCTCCTTGGCAAAGGCTTCCGCCGCGCGGGCTATGACTTGCCCCTGTGGTTCCGCCTCGTTCCACATGGACCAGTAAACAAGTTTTGCGCCGCCGCCCCCGGCTTGAGCGCTGTTGCCTCCGGATTTAGCGCGGGAACATCCGGCCAAACCCAGAAGCGCCATAACCGCCGCAACCGCGACAGCCGCTAAAATGATACGTCTCTTCATATATTCCTCCAAAATTTTTACAGGCGCGGTTACAACTGTCCGTCATAACCGCGCCCATAGGATACATTGATATGCGCCCGGCGCAAGCCGGGCTATGCCTCAGGCGAATCCACCGCGCTTGCGGGACGGTTTCGCTCGCAAATCGCCGCAGTCAGTTCCATGATTGCCCGCCATTGCGCATCCATGGACTCAACGAGGGCAATCTGATTCCGGCAACGGTCAAGGTTATGCCCCGGCCGGGATGTCTGATAGTAGTGGTCCCCCTCAAGATAATCGGTCAAAAATCGAAGAGCCATAATCTGCGTTATGTTCCTGCCCGATTCCGCGATAAGGGACGTCTCCTCCGGCAAAAAAAATTCCCGCGCCTCGGAAAGATACCCGTCGACAAGGGCTTCGAAAAGTCCGCCGTCAAATGCAACCATGGAAAGATCCCGCTCGTCCTCTTTCGCCGTGGTCGTTACGGTACGGATAAGGTCGCCCACATCGAAAAGGCTCGTTCCGGGCATGACCGTGTCAAGGTCAATCACACAACGCGCCTCGCCATCCTGATCGTCAATAAGGATATTGTTCATCTTTGTGTCATTATGACATATCCTTTCGGGAATCGCGCCGTCCTTCAGCGCCCGAATCAAAATAGCGCCCCGCTTCTCATTCTTTCGCATAAAGGCGATTTCCGCGCCGGCGTCTTTCGTCCGCCCGCAAGCGTCTTTGGCCACAGCCTCATAAAACCGGATATACCGTTTTTCCATATCATGAAAATCCGGAATAGTCTCATGCAGCCGGGGTTCCCCAAGACCGGCAAGCAGTTTTTGAAAACGCCCCACGCTCTTCCCCAGACAACGGGCTTCGGCGGGAGACCGCGCCGTTTCCAGAGAATGCGTCCCTTCAATAAAAAGATACGTCCGCCACCAACCGCCCCGCTCATCCCGAACCCACGTCTTTCCATCGCGGGAAGGAACCACCGTAAGCGTCCGCCGGCTCCAGTCGCCTTCTCCGTCCCGAACAAGCGTTTCCGCGATATGCCGCGTTACTCGCTCAATGTTCTCCATCACCTCATCAGGGTGGGCGAACACGTTCTCGTTGATCCGCTGGTGAGTGTACCGCGCCCTCACACCCGCCTGATTCCACTGGGACCGGTAGGTGTGGTTGATGTGTCCCGCTCCAAAGGGCTGGACAAGCTCCAGTTCGCCGTAAATCGCAAACCGGCTTAAAATTTCCCTCATCGGAATATCCATCAATAATAAAATCTCCCCAGTATATCTTATGGAAGCGCCAGTTAACATGACGCTCATCAGTGTTCCGTTAGCGTTGCGGGAAACGTAATTATGATCTCGTTTGCTCCGGTCTGCCGGGCGTCCTTTCCGGCGGGCGCTCCCGTAATCTCACCGGATGTCAGAGTTGCGGGGGTTGGAAATAATCGCCTCCCTCGTTGACGGCTCTCCGGGAGAATGGGGATGGTTTGGTCTGACATTTTGACGATCCGGGTCTTTCCCGCCGCATCCATCACTTCCACCATTCCGGTATTATCCCAAAAGCGACTCGCTATGGAGTTGTCCAAAAGATCGCATCCGGAGTCCATGAAAATCACAAAAACTGAAGCGTAAAAATTGCGGAAGGACGGCGTTCTTGAGGAGACTTGTCCGGCGAAGCTCGAAATCACACGCTTTCCGTGAGCCGGGCGGAGAAAACAATTCATTGCCGGACCGCGCTTCTTTTGCATCAGTATAGCATGGGTCAAGAAGCGCGTCAAGCTGTATGTCTAATAATTTTTCCAGCCGCAACCGCTTTACGCGCAAGAGCCGGTTCCGCTATATTCGTATATTCGATCCGCAAATCCGCAAACAACAGTAAATAGGCGCCGGCAGTACCGCGCCCATATTCAGGAGACATACCGGCAGACCCTCACGCAGGTGAATGGCGTTGATTTCACCGGTCGGCGCGAAACAGGGCGGCTTTCTCGCTGAATTGGGAAGGTCTATATGTGCGATATCTTTGTCAAAAGCCATGCGGACGTTCTTTTTTAGGCGACACGGTGACAGTCGCTCCGGTTGAACTTAAGCCTGACACATCCTACAGCCTCACCTTGCGGATCATCAAAAGCGCCGCTGAACCGTCTACCCTCTACACCAATCCGACGACAGCGGGAACACAGGGCCCCCTGTATATTGACAGCGACAAGATCGCGTTTAAGACCGCAGCTTCTGAACTGCTTCTGACCGGAACCAACCTGTATACCGACCAGAATGGCATACGGCAGACTCCGTCCGCCGAGCCGATCTTCCCGGCGAGCGAAGCTATCGTATTTACCTTTAACGCTATTCCCGCAGACGCTATAGTCTCTGCGGAGCTGAAAGAAGGCGACGCGACTATATCTACAACGGCGGTGATTTCCAACAATACGGTGAGCATTCCTGTTCAGAAAAAACGTAATACGGAGTATACCGTCAGCCTGAAAATATTCAGCGGCAACCAGCGGCTCCTCTACGCCAATCCGACGACAGATGGCGTGGATGTTGTTCGGGGGTTCTTGTTTATTGCTAAGACCGTTATCAAATTCAAGACTGCCGCTGTGAAGAAGCTCGCCTTGATCCGCACCAACCTGTACACCGTAGCGGGAATAGACACGACTCCAGTCGCCGATCTGAACAACTTCGCTCTCAACGGCAATATCATCCTTACCTATGGCGATGCGATTCTTGCTGGCGCCGGGCTGGACGCTGTATTGAAGACATCAGCAGGCGCCATCGTCCCGGCAACGGTTACTCCGAGCGGCGCTTCCATTATAATTAATCCGGTTGCGGATTTAAATCCCGGCGCGGCGTATCACCTCTGGTTACGGGTGGCGGTCGATAACACACCGGAGGGTGAATACTGGAGTGTTTCCGAAACATCACCTCCTTCTTCTGTCGCCTTTAAGAGCCAACCGTTTACGAAAAACAACGATTCGAACTACTACATCGGCTTTAGCACTACACCATAGACAGCTTTGAGATGGCGCGGACTTGGGGAACACCAGGTCCGCGCTTTTTTTATGTCCTCCGTAGAATGTCAATAATACGGATATGCTCCCCGCCTATCCTCAACTGCGCGATCTTGAGTGTCTGACGCGGAAAGGCTCTGCGGGAACGGCGGAATATTGGCGTCTGGCGCAGACTTTGCAAGAAATTGTGGACTCTTATACCAAAAAAGGTCAATCGAAAATGAGGCGTCCTCCAGCTTTATAACGGTTCTCCCAATAGACTGCGTTTCGACTGCGTTTCGACTACGTTTCGCCCGCGCTATTGAAAAAAAAACACGTTTCCTGTATCATACCGGTATGGAAATACTGTTGCTGGGAAACGAGACGCTTAAACGCAAGGCGCTTCCGGTAAAACGCTTTACAGCGGAAACAACGAAAATTGCGGAAGAAATGATAGAGTTTATGCGCACGGGCAAAGGAGTGGGACTTGCGGGACCCCAGATTGGACTTATGGAACGGATTTTTGTAGTGCATGTTGACGGAGATGAGCCGAGGGTGTTTGTCAATCCGTCGATTCTGGAAACTTCAGAAAAAACCGTCAAGTACGAGGAGGGTTGCCTTTCTATACCCGGCGTATACGCCGAAGTGATGCGACCGGAAAAAATCAAGGTGCAGGCGTGGAACGAGAGGGGCAAGGCGTTCACCATAGAAACGGAAGGCATCCTTGCGCGGGTGATACTGCATGAATATGATCATCTGGAGGGAACCCTGTTCATCGACCGGCTTCCCGAACAGAAACGCAACCGCGTGATCGCCAAATACGAGAAACGGAAGACGATTGCTTAAAAGTTTAAACATGCGCATTTTGTTTGCCGGAAGCCCCCAGATAGCCGTCCCTTCTCTATACGCGCTCGCCGGACTCGCCCGCGGCGAAGCGGGATACGAGATTGTCGGCGTCCTGACCAACCCGGACGCGCCCAGGGGACGCGGCGGGCGGGTTGAGCCGACCGAAGTGGGAAGCGCGGCGGCGGCGTTAGGGCTTGTTGTCCTGAAACCGGAAAGGCTCAACGCCGAAGCGCGGGAAGCGGTCGCGGCGCTCGCGCCGGATATGCTTGTGTCGTTTGCGTACGGCAGTATATTTGGGCCGAAATTTTTGGCTCTTTTTCCCCTTGGGGGCGTCAATGTGCATCCAAGCCTCCTTCCCAAATACCGGGGAGCCAGCCCCATACAGGCGGCTATCCTCAACCGCGACGCGGAAACCGGAATCAGCGTCCAGCGGCTGGCGCTTGAGATGGACAGCGGCGATCTTCTTTTGCAAGAGGCGTTCCCGCTTGCGGGGCGGGAGACTGCGGCGAGTTTAAGCGAATACGTGGCGTCCCGGTCAGCCGAATTGCTTGTCGCGGCGTTGCGCGGCGTTGCGGAAAAGACGCTTGTGGAAAAGCCCCAAACTGGAGAAGTTTCTTATTGCGCCCCCATAAAAAAAGAGGACGGGCTTATCATCTGGTCGTCAAGCGCCGAAGTCATCGCCGCTCGCATTCGGGCTTTTATGCCGTGGCCCCAATCGTGGACAATGCATAATGGGGAAACGCTCTTCATTCTTGAGGCGCATCCGATCCTCCGTGGTTCTGAAGCGGGGGCGCAAGTCGCGCAAGCTGGTACGGTTCTGGGCGCGGACGCGCGGCACGGCGTCCTGATTCAGAGCGGCGGCGGTACGCTTGCCGCAACGAGGTTGCGGCATCAGGCGAGGAAAGCGCTTGAATGGAAGGCGTTTCTGAATGGGACGCGGAATTTTATAGGAAGCCAGTTAGGCTGAATACAGGAGTTGTTATGAAAGACACCGGAAAAATCGAACAGGAAAGAGAAGTCGTCCCGTTGTCCACGGCAATTGAAAAAAGCGCGCGGCAAGTCGGCTCCTCCGCCGGCATAGTCGTTTTTATGTTGCTCGGAGCGCTTGCTTTTGCGGTTCTTGTGGGGGTGGCGGTCTTCTTTACCGCAGTGCGAGGCGAAGAGCAGATCATGACGCCCGATGTGTGCGGAAAGGATATCGTCGACGCATTGCTGGAGCTTCAGGAAAAGGAACTGTACCCGCGCATTCAACTTAGGTATCCGGATACGGTTGTGAACAGAGGCATAGTGTTGGAGCAGGACCCGCCTGCGGGAACCATTGTCAAGGCGGGGCGGCGCGTCAGGCTTGTGGTAAGCCAGGGTGTGATGATAAACAGCATAGAAGACTACCGCGGACGATCCATTGAGACGGTGCGCGTCGAGATGCAAGCCCTTTTATCTTCCAATCTGCCCTCTATCGCTATAAAAGAACCATTTATGTACGAATATTCCCATGAGCCGGCCGGCGCTATACTTGAGCAGCGCCCCGAACCCGGTTCTTCCATCAACAGTTCAACGGTTCTGGAATTTGTGGTGAGCCGGGGCAGTGGGCAAGCGCCAATCAAGACGCCTGAGTTCACCGGACTTTCTGTAAAAGAAGCCCTTGATCTCATAGGCAAAACAAAGGTCGATTTCGCCTTTAAGACTCGCCCTGTTCTGGAAAGCGAAAAAGCCGAGACCGTTGTGGAGCAGTCGCCCTTGCCCGGTATAGAGATTGAAGCGGACGCCCGTATAACGCTCACCGCCGCAAGCCCGGAAAAGACAGAGGAGGGCGATGTTTTCGCCCTGTTCGCCTACACCATGTCGAAGAATCCGTATCCATTGAAAACCCTTCTTGACGTTCAACTGCCCTCCGGCGCGCGGCAAACCCTTTTGGAAACCGATTTTTCGGGCGGCGAATTCACCGTTCCTTATAAACTCCCATCAGGATCCGTCATTACCCTTTCCTTGTTGGGACGCGAGATACATCGTGAAATCGTATCCGCTCCCTTCTCCTTTTAATTTATTGCCACTGCATCCCGCCACGGCAGCCATATCCACGCGCTTGAAGAAATCCGCAGTACGCCTTCTTTTGAAATGTAGGTGTCAATGGCGTCGCTTGCCAACAAAACGAGCGTTTTTCCTGGTTCTGCGGGCGCGGCGATGGGAGGCGCAAACGGCGATGTTCCTATCCACATTTCGCCTGGCGGAGCAGGCGCGGCAATTTCCCGCCGTTTTATAGCGGCAATCCGGCGGCTGTCAAAACCCGATGAGACGGTTTTCTCCGCTATCGCTTTCCAGTCCGCAAGCCACGGGTCTGATCGGATGTCATCTGGAATGACCTCGCTTTCAAGCAGTTTTCTGAACCGTTGCCAGTCAAAGTACTGCGGTTGCCGCGCCGAATCGGGATCCGCGCGCTTTGCAAGCTCCATATACAAAAACGCCGCTACGCCGCCTGTCCATGACAGGGAGATCGCGCCGGAAGAAATGTCCGCGTCGGACGGGAATATTGCGCCTGCGGGACGCATGGAGTCTGGAGCAATGTCCTTTCCGTTCCAGTAGGGATAGGCGATGACCGGACTCGCCCATTCCTGTAGGATATGAATCTCAACGCCAGTTTCAGCCGCTTCGCGCCCGTCTATATCGCGGCTTTCCCTGGTTCCATTGGAATTTATCCATTCGATATGCCACCGGTTGCGGCCTAATACTGCCGTCCACGCATCGGGCGTGGCGGGCAATGCGACGCGGTAGGGCGTGTCATACCCGGCGCCACACGCCGCAAGCAGAGCGGGCAAACAAAAAAACGCGGCCCCGCTACTGTATAGAGAATCGGGAAAAAAATGTTTCATACATTATAAAAGAGGTTGTTGCATGTATTGCTTTAATTAACCTCTTGTATTATACTAAAACAATGAGTGAATTGCCCGATTATATTAAAAGTTTGGCGGATGCCATTGACGATAGGCGTCAATGGCTTGAAGAGTCCGAAGTGCCGAAACTAAAGGACGATTTGCGCGTTTTTCAAACGTCTTATTCCGTGTTGTATAACGCCTTCCTTAAAAAAGGGCTTGTCAACGAAGATCCTTACAAGCAGGAAGCGAAGGTGAGAGAAATTCAGGCGCCTGACACCAGCAATTTTCCCGAAGGGGAAAAAATGGAGAAATTGAGCGTACGGTTTTCAGATTTTGACAACCAATTGGATTTTTTGGTCAATTTCTATCAATATAATGTCGAATTTTTTACGATGGATCGCATTAAACGCATTTTAGGTTTGATAAAGTTTATCGACTGGACGCATTTTTCTCCGAATTCCGTTTCCATAAACACCTATTACGCGGTGGACTTCACCAGGCAGGTAAGAGGGTATCTTGACCCATTGTCGTTAAGCCTCATTAACGAATCGGTGTGCAATTTGTCGAAGACTACCGGCAGTGTGATAGCTTCTTTGAAGTTGCTCGCCAATTTTGACAGAGAATTATACAAACTGAATGCGCGTACCGCGATAATTGAGGCTTTTCCGGCTGGCGAAACGCTGACATCGGTTCAAATAAAGAAGAGATTCCCCGCCTTGATGCCCGGCGTCTCTTATTACCCCGATCTTATTGAAGAAATTCTCAAGGAAGACTATTCAAGCGGCGGCAAAGAATTGCGGAAGGCTGTGATCAAATCTCTCACAGGCGTTGAAAAGAAGGACGAAAAAGAAACTGTTTCCGAAGTGTCGTTCAAACAGCATTTAATAGAAGGCATACAGACGATTGGAGCGATTTCCCACATACTGGCTGACGTGGCGCTTAAGCTTGATGAGAACAGCGTTCTGCTTGCGCATAAGAGGCTTAGTTTAAGGCAGAAAGTCGCGCGTTTTATCAAAAAACTGTTCCATAAAGAGGAAGAATCTGTCGTATACGATCTGCAATACGTAGATCATACAGGCAATTTGTCCGTGAAGCAGGTGAATTTCAGCGTATTACGCGCCGATATTGACAAACGGATTAAAAACTTGAGCCAATTTACCGCAGACAAAGACTCGACGGCCGCGAAGCTTGAAGCGTTGCAGGAAAACCAACTCGTCACGTTCCTTGAAAAGAATATCCGCTATCTGCAATCTTTGCATAAGACCCTTGCGGCTATGGACGACTACTTCAAAACCAATGTTGACAAAGACGACCGTTCCAGGGTAAAAGGTATTAAACCTGAATTGTCCACCATTAAAGCTACGTTCATCAGAGCGAATCAAAAACGGTGTGATTATACCGCTCAAAAAGAAGAAGCGGCGCAATTCGAGAAGCTCGGCATCACCACTCCGAAATGATGATGAGGGGAAAGGATTATTATGATACATAGAACAGTAGAAAGATCGCATGCAACTCGCGGCGTCGCGGCAGTCGCATGCCTTGTGTTGTTGTTGGCGTTTCAGATGCCGGCGCAAGCTCAACCGAACTTCGATCCATCGCGCATAGGATCGCCGTCCGTCCCACAGGATGCGCAAAGTGCGCAGAGTGCGCAGAGTGCGCAAAGCGGGCAAGTTCCTGACTCGTTGGAAGAAGCCGAGCCTGAAGCGGCGAACGGCGAGCCTGAACCGCAAGAATCGGGCGAGGTTGCGGATAATCCGGCGGATTATCCGCCGGACAATTTCCTTGAGGAGGAAGCGCCTCTTGAAGATCCTCCCGCCGCCTATGAGCCGCCGTCTTCTTCCTCCAACATTCCTGATACGCTCACTATGACCATGTCCGTAGGATCCGGCGTAGAATTTGATTTCAGGAAAGCGTGGTACGCAAGCGAGGCGCAGGTTTTCACCGGCATTTATGAAGGGCTTTTCACGTACAATCCGGTGAATATGAGGCCCGTTATGGGAGTTATATCAAAGTACGAGCTTTCCGCCGATAAAAAACAGTGGACGTTCACGATACGGGAGAACGCGCGATATTCAAACGGCGATCCGGTTACGGCGGAAGACTTCCGTTCCTCGTGGCTTTCCCTGCTGGCAATTCCCGACGCGCCGTATTCGTCCCTTTTTGACATTATCACAGGGGCGAAGGATTTCCGCGCCGGCAAGCTCACGGATCCCGATCAGGTGGGCGTACAGGTGAAAGAAGGACAATTGATCGTAACGCTCGATTCGCCCGCGTCCTTTCTGCCCAGCATGCTTTGCCATCATTCCTTTGGCGTCGCGCACCCGGACACCCGCGCCATGTTGGATGCCGGCGGTTTCGATCCCCAGAAATTTATAAGCAACGGACCGTTTGTCATTACTGAAGCCGATGAACAGCATGTTACGTTTGAGAAAAACCCCCTGTACTGGGACGCCCTTAACGTCAAGCTGAAGAAGATCATCATTAAATTCACTGACGATGACGATGAAGCCACCGCGTTGTGGAATTCGGGCGAAGCCCGCTGGATTGCAGGGAATATGAACCTTGACACCCTTATGGATCGCGCCGGCATACAGATTAACCCCATGTTCGCTACGCATTACTACTTTATCAGGTCGGACGACGCCCCGTGGAACGATCACCGGGTGCGCAGGGCGCTCAGCCTTGCGTTGCCCTGGAATGAAATCCGCTCGAATTACATACTGCCCGCTGAAACGCTCATTCTTCCGCTTCAAGGCTATCCTGATATTGAAGGCGTGGCAAAGACGGACGTAGACGAAGCGATAAGGCTCCTTGCCGAAGCCGGCTACCCAAAAGGCGCCGGACTGCCGGAATTGGTTGTCAAAATCGGCGACTATGCGGAGGCGAATCGGGTTGCGGAACTTATGGCTGCGGCGTGGTTGGAAAAGTTGGGCGTACCGGTAAAAATCAAAACGGTTCCGGCTTATAATTACTCGGATTCCCTTAAAGATCACGATTACCAGGTGGGGTCTATGTCATGGATAGGGGACTTTGCCGATCCCTACACATTCCTCTTGTTGTTCAGGCAGGATTCCAACCTCAACGAAGCGGGGTACAGCGATCAGGATTATGAAGATCTGATACAGAAGTCCATGACTGAGGAGGGAGCGTCTCGCATGAACACGCTTGCGCAGGCGGAAAAGTTGCTCCTTGACCGGGGCGTTGTGCTTCCCATATACCATACGCCCGCGCTCAACATTGTCGACACCGATGAAATTGCCGGCTGGTATCCCAATATGCTGGATATTCACCCGTTTAAGTACCTGGGGTTCTCCCTGTTGAAACCATTGCCCGGCGTCGCGCTTGCGCCGAAAAACTAGCGTATGAAGGCTGTTTTACCGGGTTCCTTCGACCCGCCGACATTGGGGCATGGCAACCTTATTGAGCGGGCTGCGGGCGTTTTTGACGAACTTCTTGTAGTTGTCGCCGATAACAGGCAAAAGAAATATTTTTTTTCTGCGGAAGAACGGGTGTACATGCTGAAAGAGCTTGCGCGTCCGTTTCCCAATGTGGAAATTTTCGTCTGGGATTCGCTCATCGCCGGCTTTATGAAACAGCATAACGCGCGCCTTCTGATACGGGGCGCGCGTGACTCCATAGACTTCGCCTATGAATTTGAACTTTCCCTGATGTACAAAGCCATGGATCCGAATATAGAAACGATTATAATGCCAACGGATCCAAAATATTTTGCAAACCGCTCCTCTTCGATCAAGGAGCTTGCCTCATTTCACGGTGACATCTCTTCTATGGCGCCGCCTTTTGTCGTTCGCGCTTTGAAAGTGAGGTATGGAGAAGAGTGACGCGCCGCCTGCGCGGTGTTTAACCATAGAGCATGAATGTGCAATGGAGGAAAATAATGAACAATGCCGCTTTTGTGTTGCGGTCATTATTATTAATGATCGCTGTGGGATTATCGTTGCCCGCCTGTTCTGGTTCCGATCCTTCCGGCTGGTGGACAAGCGCCGCGTATACCGATACGCCGTTAGGCGTACAGAAAAACTATGCGAATGGAAGCGGATCAATGGTCGTCGATTATGATGACATCCGCCAGACGATTGACGGTTTCGGCGGTTCGGACGCATGGAAAAGCAATCCTGCGGGACAGACCTTCACCACGTTGGTGGAAAAGCTCTATTCTCAAAGCAAAGGCATAGGGTTTGTGATTTTGCGCAACCGCATACCTTTCCGCGAACGGTACGCAGAACTTGGAGATGACAACCCTTCAGTGAACGACAACTTCATACAAACCGCAAGCGACCGGCGCTATAAGTGGACCGAAGGTACAGTCAGTGGCGAGAAGGTGAAAACCTTCGCTCTTAACTGGGGCAGTTGGGATTTAAACGCGACGAAAAGCCTTATCGCCAAAATAAAGTCCATAGACGGCGGCCCGGGCGATGACTTTAAGGTGATGAGTACTCCGTGGACGCCGCCGAATAACAGCGTGACTCAATGGAAGGAGGGCGGCAAACATAAAGGCAGCGGCGGCAAGTTGAGCTACATCGGCGGGAAAAACAATGGCGCCGATGACTATACCAAGCCCGATGTGGGAGGGTCGCTCAAACCGGCGTACTACAATGACTATGCGGATCTTCTTGCTGATTATGTCAAAGGCTTCCAGAGCAACATGGGGTCTCCGCTCGCGCTCCTTTCAATCCAGAATGAGCCGGACACCATGACCGATTACGAAAGTTGCATCTGGGACGGCGCAAGCATAAAGAATTTTCTCATTGCGCTTGGAGATCGTTTCAAATTAAAGAATGTTCCGGCGACCGTCGGCATTGTCGCCGCAGAGCAGGAAAATTTTAAGGAAGATATTGTCAAAAGCGCGTTGACTGACTCCAAAGCGAAAACGATTGTCACCCACGCGGCGGCCCATCAGTACGAAGCGCCGTGGGACAGCGCAAACTACGGCGCCGAGAAGTTTTTCAATGCGCAATTGCTGGGGAAGCGCATTTGGCAAACTGAAATGGGACAGACAACGGCGGGTAATGGCGTTTTACCCGCAGGCAAAGACATTGCAAACGGACTCGCCTACGCCCGTATGATCCATCATACCTTTACCATTGCCGAGGCGAATGCGTGGCTCTACTGGTGGATGTGGCAAGAAAATGATGATAATTCCGACGCACTCATCTACATAAACGGCGGCGCGTTTTCATACGCCAAGCGTTACTATGTTATCGGACAGTTCAGCAAATTTATCCGTCCGGGATGGACGCGGGTTGGCTCAACGACGAGTCCGAAAACCGGCGTGTATACAAGCGCGTACAAACATGAAAATGACGCCGTAATCGCGCTTATCAATCACAGTTCTTCCGAGCAAATCGTCCAGCTCGATCTATCGGGCAAGAACGCGGCGTGGAGCGCGGCGTACCGGACTTCGGCGTCCGAAGACATGGCGCCGGTTGCGAATGTTATCGCTGGTTCTACGGTCACCCTAAGCGCAAACTCGGTGACAACGATCATCGGGACGCTCAACTAGATGATTCGCTCCCCGCTTTGGCGGGGAGACCTGAAAAACTCGTTGCGTGGCGCCTAATTCAAGCCGTCCATGCTTTGAAAGAAGCCGCGCTTTACGACATGCGCTCGGCGGCGCGTCAAGCGCATGTTTGCCCTCTTGACACTTCTTTTGTAAATCGTCAACATTATCCGAGGGATATTCATGGAAGAACTGCAATCAACCGAAGTTTTGGATCGGGAAATACTTGAAGATGCGCGGAAAAAGGCGTTCCGCATCATTAAGAACGCGGATGACGCTGTAAAAGAGTCCGCCTTGTCGTGGGAGCGGAAAATACAGTCCGCTCTTTGCGAGTTGCGGCAAAGATACGCGGAAAAAACCCAAAGAGACGGCGGTGATATTATGGGAAGGCTTGTGCAGGACAAACGCCGCGTCCGTTCAGTCAAAATTGAAGCGCTTTTAAAGAAAGCGGCGAGCGACTGCCTTTTTTCGTTGGATAGAAAAAAATTGCTCGCCCTTCTGGAGCATGAGCTCTCCAAACGCCTTGATGAACTTGACGCGGAAGGATCGCCCATTGCCGAAGAAGACGATCCGGAAGTAATGGCGCGTACAATCACTGAACCGGATGCTGAAAAAATTCTGGAAAACGCTTTTTTCAAAAAATCAAAGAAAAAAAAATTTTGGACTATTGTGAAACCTGACGTCATGTTTTTGAGCGTCGGCGTTTTCCCCGCCCTTATTATAAACACCAAAAAAGTGAAAGTCACCGCGTCCATAGATGACGCCGAATCCTTTCTTCTTGAAGACAAAAGAGCCGAATTGACGACCGCTCTCCTTGGAGCCGCGGTCTTGGGAGGCGCCGTATGAGCGTCGGGCGGGTGAAACGCATAGCAGGTCCCATAGTCCATGCGACCGGTCTTGGGGGCGCGGGACTCTTTGACGTGGTTGATATTGGTCCTAAAAAAATAATCGGGGAAATTGTGCGCCTTGAAAAAGATGAAGCCGTTATTCAGGTGTATGAAGATGACACGGGACTGCAAGTAGGCGCCTCCGCCGAATCCACAGGGCGTCCGCTTTCGGCGCGTCTTGGACCCGGTCTTATCGGCGCCATTTACGACGGCATACAGCGTCCTCTGGAACTGCTGTACCAGCAGTCCGGCGCGTTCATGGATCCCGGCGTACGGGGCGAGCGCATCGATCCCAATAAACAATGGAATTTTGTTCCCAATCAGGAAATCGCCGAAAAACTCGGAAGAAAAGAGCCTGTTGCGGTAAAACCCGGGCTTTTGCTCGGTTCGGTGAAAGAAACCGAAAGCATCACCTGCAAGATCATGGTTCCACCTGCCTGCAAGGGCGGCTCTTTGCTTGAATTAAAAGAAGCTGGCGCGTACACCATCAACGATGTCATAGCGTTAAGCGACAAAGAAGAGCCGTTTTTCCTCGCCCACTGGTGGCCTGTCAGGATGCCGCGCCCTTCCGCGCGGCGTCTTGCCGCAGACAAACCGCTTGTTACGGGCGAGCGGGTAATTGATGTATTTTTTCCGCTGTCGAAAGGCGGCGCTGCGGCGATTCCGGGCGGTTTCGGCACCGGCAAAACCATGACCCAGCATGCTATCGCCAAGTGGTGCGACGCGGACATCATCATTTACATCGGTTGCGGGGAGCGCGGCAATGAAATGACCGATGTGCTCACCGAATTTCCCCATCTTATTGATCCCAGAACCGGACGTTCCCTCATGGAGCGTACGATTTTAATTGCCAATACGTCCAATATGCCGGTCGCCGCGCGAGAGGTTTCGATCTATACGGGCGTTACAATGGCTGAATTCTACCGCGACATGGGTTGCCATGTGGCGATCATGGCGGATTCAACCTCCCGTTGGGCGGAAGCGCTCCGCGAGCTTTCCGGGCGTATGGAAGAAATGCCCGCCGAAGAAGGTTTTCCCGCGTATCTTCCCACCCGTCTCGCTGAATTCTACGAAAGATCCGGACGTGTTGAAACCTTTAACGGCGAGGAAGGTTCGGTTTCCATTATCGGGGCCGTGTCCCCGCCCGGAGGCGATTTCTCCGAGCCGGTCACCCAGCACACCAAGCGCTTCATCCGCTGTTTCTGGGCGCTTGATCGCGATCTGGCGAACGCCCGCCATTACCCGGCCATAGGCTGGCTCGACAGTTACTCCGAGTACGCCGAGGATGTCAAGCCGTGGTGGGAGCAGGTGAACCCCGCGTGGACTGTAGTCAGACAAAAAGCGTTGGACCTTCTTAAAAAAGAGCAGCGCCTTTCGGAAATCGTCCGGCTCATTGGGCCGGACGCCCTGCCTGACGATCAGCGGCTCATTCTCGTTGTCGCGGAAATCATCAAGAACGGTTTTTTACAGCAAAATTCGTTTGACGAAATTGATATGTATTGTGCGCCGCTCAAACAGGTGCGGCTTTTGGAACTTATGATGAATTTTTACGAAAAAGCCGCCGTGTGTGTAAAACTTGGCGCGCCTCTCGTACAGATAACCGCATTGTCCGAGCGGGAGCGTCTTTCCCGCCTCAAGAGCGAGATTAAAAACACCGACACGGCTTCGCTTGACGATTTTGAGGTTGAAATGAACAAGGTGATGGAAGAACTGGAACGAAGTTACCGGACGAAAGAGCATTTGTAAGGCGTTATGGTGAAACCGGCTTTGGAAAAATTGGGAAATTTAAGAAAAGTAGTCTAAAGCCCGTTTTATCTAAACGACCCTCCCGCCTAAAGGCGGGGTAATAGACCCACTGCGAATGAAGGAGAAAACATCATGGCTGATGAAAAAATCGAACAGTACCTCATCAATCTTATGGTAACGTACCGTGAGATTGATAAGAATCTGTGGCTCGTTGAAGACGAGGAAAACTATCTGGAAGAGGTCGCCATCATGAGGGCGGATCCTCTTGTCGTTATGAGAACTGCGGTAATGGATGTGCCGGAGGAGAACAAAGAGGAATTCTTTGCGCTGTTATTGAAACTCAACGCGACGGATCTGGTTCACGGCGCCTATGCGCTGGATCAGGGAAAAGTTGTTTTGATCGACACTCTGGAATATGATACAATGGATCTACAGGAATTCAGGGCGAGTCTTGACGCTTTCAGTCTGGCTCTGTCGCAACACTATAAAATTCTTTCTGTGTATAGAAAGTAGGGTAAGGAGAGATATATGGGAATTTTTTCTAGACTTAAAACCGTTATTAGCTCAAACGTTAATGATCTCATCAGCAAAGCCGAAGACCCGGAAAAGATGTTGAATCAACTCGTCATTGATATGAACAACCAACTCATCGAATCCAAAAAAGCGGTCGCGCTCGCTATCGCCGATGAAAAAAAACTTGGCAGAGATACGGACAATCAGCTCGCCTTGTCTCAGGAATGGGAGCGCAAAGCCATGCTCGCCGTGAACGCGGGCAAAGACGATCTTGCAAAAGAAGCCCTGCTTCGCAAACAGGAATACGACAGCGCATACGCCGAATATAAGAAACAATGGGAAGCTCAAAAAGCCGCTGTAGAGAAGCTGAAAACCACGCTTCGAGAGCTTCAAAACAAGATCGACGAGGCGCAACGCAAGAAAAACCTCCTTGTCGCCCGCGCAAAACGCGCGGAAGCTCAGGAAAAAATCCAGAGCACCATCTCAAGCGTATCGGGAAACACCAGCGCGTTTGAAGCCTTTGATCGCATGGCCGCAAAAGTCGATCAACTGGAAGCCAAAGCCGACGCCCACGCGGAATTGGCGGATCTGTCCGCAGAGTCGGATCTTGATAAAAAATTCAAGGAATTGGAAAAATCCGATTCGTCTGCGGACATCATGTTGCTGGAATTGAAGCGGAAGATGAACGCCTTGCCCGGCGCATAGCATGGAGACGGCTGTTTGCCCGCATTCGCGGGCGACAGACGCCTTGAAGGTTACATGGTTTCCTTACAAAACGACTCCCGCCGGACCTCGCCGATTCTCGCACGGGATGGATGCTCGTCTGTGGAGAGATGCGCTATTGACGTTCATTCCAAAAAACAACACGCCATTCCGTTTTTGATCCGCCGTATATCTTGACACGTTCCCCCATTTGTTTATATACTTATACGCTATACGGAGGGAGAAAGTTTGGCATATAATGCATTGTCTTCATACAAAAGCACCGATATAACAACGGCAAGTCCCGCGCAGTTGTTAGTAAAGCTCTATGATGAGGCTGTCCATCAGTTGGATAAGTCAATTGATTTTTTGGACGAATACGACAACGGGGAGAAAAAGGACCCGGGGAAAATAGAGCCTATCAGCAAAGCGGTGATTAAAACGCAAAACATCATAACTGAGCTTATGACATCTTTGGATATGGAACAGGGAGGGGAAATCGCCGCCAATCTTTTTTCCCTCTACTCATGGTTCAATAAAGAATTGTTCGAAGCGAATATAAACCATGACAAGCGGCGGATCACCATTGTCCGCAATATGATTAGCGAACTTAGGAACACGTGGAACGAGGTCGCGTCCTCTACCGCTGTCGGCGATAAAGGCGCGCCGCCGAAAAACAGCGTCAATATTTCATTTTAACAGGTTTTTATCTTGGGTGAGCTTTCTCCAGAAGAATTAAAAAAACGAGTGGCGATTGTCAAGCGCTTCCGTGAACTCCTCATCGCGCAACGGGAGCGGTTTAGCGCCTACCTTGAAACGCTTGAGAAGCAAAAAAGTATTGTAGAAAACGGCAATGTGGATGATATACTCGCCTATGTCGAAATGGAAGAAAAAATGGTTTCCGACATTTTTTCTATCCAGAAAGTTATTGTTCCGCTTGAAACGCAGTACCGTTCTCATTTAAAAGCGCACGTCGCGGTCAATGGTTCCGATATACCGGAAATCAAGACGGCGCTTGAACGTCTCAGGGCGGAGGCAAACGACAAGTTGGAACAAAACCGCAGTTTGCTTGAAAAGCGTATGAACGAATTTCGGGAAGAACTGAAGTTGCTCAGAAATAATCCCTATCTAAAACGGAGGGCTTCATTTGCAACTACTGCAATTACAGAATCGGCGTCTTTTTTAGACATAAAAGGGTAGCGGCGGATCTCCTAGCGGCTTGGCGGCCGCTGAAAAATTCTTAGGAGGACCTTTCTCAAGACATCGGATTTTGGAGAAGGCTCTTGACATAATTCTATTTTTTTACTAGTATAATTTTGGAAAGGGGATTATCTTCCAAAAGAAAGAACGGGTGTGAACGAGTGTATTGTTCAGGCAGGATGTAAAATTAACCTTCACTTGGAAGTGAAAGACCGCAGGCCTGACGGTTATCACAATTTGGAAAGTATTTTCATTCCATTGAAATGGGGAGATATTCTTTCTTTTACTGCGCTTGATCAGCGGGTGTCATGCGATCTGCGTGTGTTTTGGAATATGTCCCGGAAACGTACGGAAACCTTTCAGAAATCGTTTCGTGATATGCCGGTTGAAAAAAACATCGTGTACAAGGCGGTTTCCCTTTTTCGGGAACGTACCGGCTGGGACAAGAGTATGCGGATTGCGCTTGAGAAAAAGGTTCCGGTTGGAGCCGGTTTAGGCGGCGGATCGGCTGATGCGGCGGCGACATTGCGTGCGCTTGACGCTTTGGCGGAAACGCGGTTGTCGTTTGATGAGTTGTGTGAAATGGCTTCGGAATTGGGAAGCGATGTGCCGTTCTTCTTGTACAAAACGCCGGCCTACGTTTCCGGGCGGGGAGAGCGTATACAGAAGACGGCGTGTCCCTGGGACTTCTGGGCGCTTCTGGTTGTTCCTGATTTTGAAAGCGACACCGCGTCCGCTTTCCGAGCGTTGGATAAAGAACGGGAAAACGGCGCAGCGTTACGTGTATCACGCGTCGGCGGCAAGCCGAAATCTTCCTTGAGTGGAAAAGAGTTGATGGATGGTTTGAAAGATCATCCCTTAAACTGGCGTTATTGCAATGATTTTTTATCTTTTTTTTTAGAAGGAGATCATAAAAAAGAATATTCTGTTATATTTGAAACGCTTAAGAATGGAGGCGCCGATTTTTACAGTTTATCCGGCTCCGGTTCTTGTTGTTTCGGTATTTTTACTCATAAACAGGCGGCGGAATCTACCGAAAAGGTGTTAGCTGACGGTGAAAATTTTGTTCAAATAATTCAATTCACCTCTTGCATTTTCTAAAGAAGTAGTGTATTGTGTACGTATGTTTTTGAAGGAGGTGGGTCATGAAGATTACCGACATCAGAATCCGTAAAGTATCCGGTGAAGGAAAACTCAAGGCGTACGTAACGGTCACTTTTGATGACTGCTTTGTGGTGCATAATGTAAAAATCATTGAGGGAAAAAGCGGGGCTTTTGTAGCAATGCCGAGCCGGAAGACTAGTTCTGGAGAGTATAAAGATGTAGCGCACCCAATTAACCCCGAATTCAGGGCGGAACTACAGAAAGAAATACTGAATAAGTATGAATCCGGAAGTGACGATCCGACTCTGGAAATATAAAGAATGGCGCATCTAAAACTTCGGTTTTAGATGCGCTCCTTGGGACGTAGGCAAGAGGTAAGCCACCGGGTTTTGGCTCCGGCATGCACAGGTTCGAACCCTGTCGTCCCAACTATAAAAAGAGGCTTTCCCAAAACTTCAGCGTTGGGAAAGCCTCAGGGTGATTTTTTAATGCGCAAATGCATCACGCTCCGTACAGGCGATGTGGAGTGAAAATAAATAAACATTTGGAGAAACCATGAGCAAACTTGTCTTGTCGGCGAAAAAAAGGGAGAAAAGCGGTTCAATTCCAGCCCGCAATCTCAGAAAACTAGGGCGTATACCGGCGGTTATATACGGACGATCAGGCGTGTCTTTGTCTATTGACCTTGACGCAAAAGAGTTTTCGGGCAATGTGAAAAACATCACCGGAAGTTCCATCGTAACGGTGGATGTTGACGGGCAATCCTACGATGCTTTTGTGAAAGACACCCAGCGCAACATTTGCGACAATAGCATCCTGCATGTTGATTTTTACACCGTTGAAAAAGACATTGCCATGCGGGCGAAGGTTCACCTTCTGGTTCAGGGAAACCCTATCGGCGTACGGGATGGCGGAACCCTTGAATTGCCCTTGCATGAGATCGAAGTCGAATGTCTTCCCAAAGATCTGCCTGAGCGGATCGTGGTTGATATTTCCGGACTCAAAGCCAATCAGTCGATTCATGTGCGCGATATTGCGTTGGGTGAGAACGTCAAACTCATCTCTTCCGGCGATCAGGTGGTGGCGTTGGTGAAATTCGCTAAAGCCGGAGCAACCGATTCTGAAGAGGAAGCCGCGTCCGAATCAGGCGCCGCGTCTGAAAAGAAATGAGGTCTTGCCGCAAAGCCTTTTTACATGAACGATTTTGAGAAAAAGATTGCCGGCGGATTGGGCGACTGGTCCGTCGGCTCTTTGTTTTTAACAGCCGTTTCAGGCGGCGCGGATTCTACGGCTATGCTGGTTGCGATGACCAGCGTAGCCGGCGAGCGCGGCTTTAAGTTGCGTTGCCTGCATGTGGATCACGGCGTCAGACCTGAAGCCGAACGGCAAGGCGACGTGGAAGCCGTCGAACGGTTGTGCGCCCGCTTTGACGTGCCGTGTACCATTGCGGTCATTCCGCCGGGAAAAGTCGAGCGAACCGCAAAAGAGCGGGGCATAGGCATAGAGGCTGCGGCGCGGCTCTTCCGGCATAGAGCGTGGGAAAAAGAGTTGGAGCGCATCCATGCGGAACGGGTTTTGGTCGCCCATACGGAAGACGATCTTTTGGAAACCATTTTGATGCGGTTTTTAAGAGGATCAGGTCCCGCCGGACTTGCGGGTATGAAACGCGAGCGGCGCTCCGCGCTTCGTCCCATGCTCTCCGTCACCCGCGCCGAAGCGGTGTGTTATCTTGAATCGCGGGGCATTTCCTTCCGAACTGATTCTACAAACAGCGATATATACTACTTGAGAAATCGCATCCGCCTTAAACTCATCCCGTTTTTGGATGTGTTTTTTTCCGAATCAGAACCGGCGTGGAGGAATAATGCGTTTGCGGGGGCTGAAACGCAACGGCATGTCGCTGATTTTCTTGAAGAGGAAGCCGCCGTCCGCGTCAAGTGGACTGATGAGACAGACGGCGGCGGGAGAAAAATGGTTGCGACGGCTAATTTTTTTTCCTTGCCGGAAATTTTGCGGGAAGAAGCCCTGTTCAGGGCGATAGACGATCTTAACCAAGCCGAAGAAGCGCCGTTGGCGGCGCCGCCAAAACGTTCGGCGTTGCGGCTTTTCTGTCAGGGACGCAAGAATGCGGTCGACACGGGCATGGTGAGGATTTCAAAAGAGCAGGGTAGGGTGGTCGTCGCGGAGCGGCGGAAATTTTCAGCGACAGGTTTTGCTTTGTTAATCCATGACAAGCGCGACGTATCCGAAGAACAGTCGTACGGTTTAGCGCGAGGTATGTTGATAAAAAAGAAAGGAAAGTATATAATAGGAAAAGAAACAGTTGAAGCGGGCGAAGGACCGTTCCCCGCCGTGATCCATTCTACAGATAACGGAAAAATAGCAGTCGATTATAGTGGAGGTGGCAATGGCTAATGATATAAACCGAAAAAATAAACCGGCTCCCGCAGCCTTGGTGTTTTTGATAGGAGCGGTGATTTTTGTTGGCGCGACTTTTTTCAGACCAGCGGTACCGGCCGCGCAGGTGTTGCCGTATTCCGGCTTTATGAATCAGCTTGAGCAAGAGAATATAGATAGAATTGTTATCCTCGACAATAATATGATAGAAGGAACGCTCAAAAAAGGCGGCTCTTTTAAGACCATCATCCCTTATAGCGATCCCACATTGTTGCCTAAGTTGCTTGAGAACGATATTGCGGTGGAAGGCGGATCATCCAGCAACCCCCTGTTGCGGATAGTTTTCGAGTTGCTTCCCTGGATCATAGGATTTGCCTTCATCTATTTTATGATGAGAAACATGCAAGCAGGGGCTGGCGGCAAAGCGTTTCAGTTTGGAAAGAGCCGTGCGAAGCGGTATCAGGAAGGAGAAAAAAAGATAACCTTTGCTGATGTCGCGGGACAGAAGGACGCCAAGTATGAGCTAGAGGAAGTGGTCGCCTTCCTGAAAAATCCTCAAAAATTCACGAAAATGGGGGCGAAAATACCGAAGGGCGTGTTGCTGGTAGGTATGCCCGGCACTGGCAAGACCCTTATGGCGCGGGCGGTCGCCGGAGAAGCCGGCGTTCCTTTCTTCCACATGTCAGGCTCTGATTTTGTGGAGATGTTTGTCGGTGTGGGCGCGAGCCGCGTACGCGATCTTTTTGATCAGAGCAAAAAAAGCGCGCCGTGCATCATTTTTATTGATGAACTTGACGCGGTGGGAAGGACTCGCGGCGCGGGTTATGGCGGCGGTCATGACGAGCGGGAGCAGACGCTGAACCAGATTCTTGTGGAGATGGATGGGTTTGACGCAAAAGAAGGCGTCATCATTCTGGCGGCGACAAACAGACCGGACGTGCTTGATCCCGCGCTTTTGCGTCCCGGGCGCTTCGACCGGCAGGTGGTGGTCGCCATGCCCGATATAAAGGAACGGGAAGCCATCCTGAATATTTACGCCAAGAAGATATTGTTGTCCCAGAGCGTTGATCTGGAGCGTATAGCCCGCGCTACGCCGGGCATGAGCGGCGCTGAAATCGCTAATCTTGTAAATGAAGCGGTTCTGTTCGCGGCGCGTAAAGACAAGACCGAAGTGGAAATGGTTGACTTTGAGGAGGCGCGGGACAAAATTATCATGGGTGTAGCCCGAAAAACGCTGGTTATTTCCGATAAAGAGCGCAAGATGACCGCCATTCATGAGAGTGGGCATGCTTTGCTCCACTATTATCTCAAACATTCTGATCCACTTCACAAGGTTACGATTGTGCCGCACGGACGGGCGCTTGGCATGGCGATGTCCCTGCCGGAAGAAGACGTTTACAGCCGTACGAAAGGCTGGATCGAGGACAGAATCACCATCTGCTACGGAGGGTGGGCCGCCGAGAAGATTTGCTTTGATGAGACGACTACAGGAACCAAACAGGACATTCAGCAGGCTACGGAAATGGCGCGGAACATGGTGTGCGAATGGGGCATGTCCGAGGAAATGGGTCCCGTCGCCTACGGACAGGAGGATGAGCCTATTTTCATTGGCAAAGAAATCGCCCGCCACAAGGATTACGCCGAGGAGACTGCGAAACGGCTTGATAAAGCCATAAAGAAAATACTTGATAATGCGCGGACTGTGGCCGAAAACTTACTCTCCGATCATAAAGACAAGCTTGAAAAACTCGCCGATATGCTAATGGCGCGGGAAACCTTGACCGATGATGAAGTTAGGTTGTTGTTGGGATTGCCTCCGAGGGAGATGGCTGGTGGATAATTCTCGTGGAATTCTTATATTTTTAAAAAGGGCGCTTTTCCCGCTTGTGTTCTTATGCGGCGTGTTATGCGCGGCTCCGGTATTTGCTCTTGATACGAAGGAAGGTGACGCGACTCTTGCGCAAAAATATTTTGAGTGGGCGCAAGGTATGTCCGGTGAAGGACGCTGGAGTGAAGCCCGCGCCGGTTTGGAGCGTTCCCTTGACTTTGCCGATGTGTCTTCAGACATCCCCTATCTATTGGCGCTTGCCCGTCAACGTGAAGCCGCGCCGCGTGGGCTCGTGTTGGAAGCGGTTGAATTGGCGCTTGCTACGGACAGATGGCGATACTACACGGCTGAACAGGGAAAGCTTTTGCGAGCGCGGCTTTTGGTTGGTTTGCGCAAATTCACAGCGGCGCTTGACACGCTTTCGGGCGTTTCTGAAAGCGCTGAAAAATGCGAGATTCAATTGTTAGCTCTTAAAGGCTTGAACAATCGCTCCGCCTTTGATGCGGCGGCAGCTTTCGCGCTTGACGTTTACCCGCGCAATCCCGTCTTTGTCCGGCTCATGTTCACCTATTTTTCCGGTTTTACTGTAGATGGCGATGAAGGCGGCAACCTGCCCGAAAGAAACGAGAGGGACTTGGTATACGTTTGCTTGCGCAGACTGCCTTTGCTGATCGATCACGATCCGGAACTTGCCTATCTAGCGGCGCCGTTTATTCCCAATGTGGAGGAGGCGAAAATTCTAGTCGCCGCGTATATGGCTGCGCATGAGCCGAATATCGCTTCAATTCCTGTCGCTCTTTCACTTGGGCTTATTGACGAGCAATCCGCAGTTGACTCGATTTTTGGTGCTCAGGTTGTTGATAAAGAGGTGTTGCTTTCCGTGTGGAATCTTTGTACCGATGCGGGACGAGCCAGCCTGCGGCAACGGCTTTTGTCATGGACGGGCGTCATTGCCGCAGACACGGACAAAGACGGTGTTATTGAAAGGTGGACTTCTTATCGCGCCGGCAGGATAACGTCGTATATGGAAGACGCGGATCAAGACGATGGCATGGAGTTTATTGTCAGGTTTGAAAACAGTGTTCCGGTAAACGCGGAAATCGGAGACATTGCCGTACAGTGGGAACGGTACCCGGCGATTCTGTCTTCTGATCTCAAAGGCATCCGGTATTTTCCAAAGCCAAACGATTTCTTTTTTGAACCCTTGCGCCTTGCAGAGCTTGTCCATGGAGGTATTTTGTACCCGGAAAGAAATAGATGGGCGGCGATCCTTACAGAACGTACATTGATTGCTTCCGCCATTCTGATTGAGCGGGATAGTATGGAATTTTCCGGCGCAAAAGAGCGTATAGAATTGATGCAGGGGATTCCCCAGCGCACCCGCGAGTATCTGGACGGAAGGATCATATCCGAAACAGCGTACCAGCAGGGCATGCCTTTTATCCAAAAGCTCGATCTTGATTTGGATGGGATTCTTGAGACGACGCGATTGTTACAGGAATAGCCCACTCCCCTTGGCCTAGCCGCATAGACAAACTCGCCACCCGCCGGTTGTGCGGCCTATGATGCGCCTTGTTTCCTTAAAAATTCCTTGTATTTTTCAGGGTCAACTCTGAACGCCACAACCGGCGCTGTTTCAGAAGCTTTTTCGAGCGCGGCATCCGCTTCCCGTATCAAACGATCCGGCTCGACTTCATCACGTCCGCAACGGGAACTGACGCCTATAAAAAGGTTGATATTTTGTTCGGAGCGCTTATCCAGCAAGGCGGCGCGGAATTCCGCCGCCTTGCTAAACGCGGCGTCAATATCCATATTCTGTGCAATGACAGCAATGCCGGAGCCGCCTTTTTCAAAAATCAGATCGCGCAACACAAAAAAATCTATAGCTTCGGTAACCAGGTCCGGGAGCATCGTTCCGTCCGGATCATCAGACGTTTCTATGGCAATCAGCGCCAAGTCCTGATTGAACGCTTCGCTTCTATACAACTCGTCTTCGATCTTCCTTATCAGGTTTTCCTCACGGTTGACGCCGAGTTCGGTGTAGGCAGGTTCATCATCTTCTTTTGGGAAAAGTCCGGCAAACTCATCCTCGCTGATGTCGGCGTGGAGCGGCATGTTGTCAATCTCGCCTTCAAAAAGAGAGGAGGGAGGAACTGCTGGTTCTGGATACGCCGCTTCCGCATGATGATAATCATTGGAGCGGCCGTCACTGTCTTCCATGTCAAAAATATCAGAGAAGCTGTCTTCGTCATCTGTTTCTTGCGCCACGTGGACGGTATCTCCGCCATTTCCGCCGTCAAAACCATCTTTCTTCTTATGTGGAGCGCCTCCTACAGTGACGGGAACCGTGTCCTTTACCAAAAGGTAGCGAAGCAACAAGGTTATGCAGGAGATGCAGAGCCCTATCACCACGATAGCGAGAGTCTGTTTCAATATGATGATCAATCTTTTATAATCAAAAAAATTGTAAATGACTCTGACCGCTACATTCCGTTGATTTTCAATCGCAAGGGCCGCAAAAAGAGGTTGTGAGAGTCCAAGTGTGGCTTTAAAAACCAACTTTTCGCCATTCCACGCAATGCCGGATTCTCGCGACCGTTCAAACCCGTATTCGTTGGACACATTTGAAATAATAGCCGCCTGCAAGGTGTTTGAAGACTTGAGCGCATTGGTAATATTGGCGTGAAACCGCTCGCTCATAAAACTACGGTTGCCTTCGGTTGTGGCATACGTAACAAAATCTTTGAATTCCTGTTGGGCAAGCGACCGTTGCCCGCTGACCATGTGGTATACTCTTATGCCTGCAAAAATGAGCGCGAACATATACACGGCGATACAGGCAAGCGCGATTATTAGTGAAATATGGTGAGAAATAAGGGAACTTTCCAGTGAAATTTCTACTGAAGTGTGGGAATCTTTGTAACGCATACCTATATTATATATGGGAATTACCGAATGCTCAAGTCCTCAATGCAAGAAATCTTTTTTTTCTCCATATAAGCCGCGATGCCGTCAATGATTTCGAGCGTGACCACAGGATTTGTAAAGGTCGCAGTCCCTACCTGTACGGCTTTTGCGCCGGCCAGAAGAAATTCGAGCGCGTCATTCGCGCAGGCGATGCCGCCAAGACCAATGATTGGTACGGCGACAGCCCCTGCAAGTTCCCAGACCATCCTGATCGCAATGGGACGAATTGCGGGACCGGAGAGACCCGCGCTCACATTGTCGAACACTGGCGCGCGTTTCTCAATATCTATGGCAATCGCCTTAAACGTGTTTACAAGGGAGAGGGCGTCCGCGCCCGCCGCTATACACGCGGAAGCGACCGCGATGATGTCGGGCGCATTGGGCGAAAGTTTTACCATGAGCGGCTTATGCAGCGCCTTCCGTACAAGTCGCGTTACGGATGACGCGGCTTCTGGATCAAGCCCGAAAGCCATGCCGCCTGATGTTACATTGGGGCAGGAGATGTTTAACTCCACCATGTCAACGCAACACATGTCCAGAATCCGCGCTCCTTCGGCGCACTCTTCCACGGACGATCCCGAAAGGTTTGCAATGACAACGACACCCTGTTTTTGCAACTCCTGCATATATGGCAAGTCTTTTTCAATGAAAGCGGGGATGCCGGGGTTTTCAAGCCCGATTGAGTTCATAAGACCGGACGGCGTTTCATGCAGCCTCATACCGCTGTTGCCGGTTTTTGGTTTAAGAGTGAGACCTTTGGTGCAGAGCCCGCCTAACGCGCCTACATCAAGCAAGCCGGCGTATTCCCTGCCGCAACCGAATGTGCCTGAAGCCGCGATCACCGGATTTTTGAATCGGACGCCGGCGATAGTCACGGAAATATCCGGTTTTTTCAAAATGTCAAATTGTGAAAAACCCGCCTTTTGATCGCTTTTTCCAAGTCTATGGCAGTCTTTTTCGCCGGAAACTTCAGTTCCCGCGCTACCCTGATCATAGTTCGCGTTTTGAAAAAGTCCCAATGGATTGTCAGGCAAAGATCACCTCCCGCGCATTGAACACCGGACCGTCGGCGCAACAACGTTTGTTGCCAGACATCGTTTTTACGGCGCAACCCAGACACGCGCCCACACCGCATGCCATGTGGTTTTCCGCGCTGATAAAACAGGGAGTTCCTGCTTTTGCGCATGTCTCTGCCACCGCTTTAAGCATGGCGGTCGTGCCGCAGGAGAACACGGCGGCGTATGCCCCCGCGTCCAGAGCGTCCGTAACGACCCCTTTTTCTCCGTCGCTGCCGTCATCGGTTGTAACGATGAGTTTTTGCGGAGGAACCGAAATGGAGGTTATCATGCCGGTCAACTCTGGCGAAGCGGTGGAAAAACCTGCGTAGAAATGGAATGAAGGCGAAGAACGAGCCGCTAATTCTTCCGCGAAATACAGGAGCGGGGCGCAACCTAATCCGCCTGATACAAGCGCGATGGGTTTCCCGTTTTGGAGCGCTCCGGGCAGAACGTCTGACCAGCCGTTGCCGAGAGGTCCAATCATAAACACAGTTTCACCTTCCCGCGTTTCGGCAAGTTCTCTGGTGCCTGTTCCAATCTTCATAATAAGAAAGTGAACGGCGCATCCATCGTAATGGGCGACGCTTATAGGACGCCCCAAGAGTACCGAAGACCGCCCTGATTTTATAAGAAAAAACTGACCCGCTCCAGGCGGCGCGTATTTCCATGCAACCGCCAGCCTGAACATATCACCGCCAATGGGTTTGTTGGCGACAACCGTGTATGATCCGCTTCGCTTGCCGATCATTGTATTCCTTTTTTGCGTTCAACAGCGTCCCTAATCGCGTCTCTCATTCTGACGGCTTCGTTGCGCGCGGCTTCCGCCGCTTTGCTACTGTCCATCTGGTCCGCGCCATCAGCAACGTCTGCAATCCATGCTTTGAGGATGGATCGTGATGCGTTTGCCACGCCGCCGTTGCCGTTTTGCAGAAGCGCCGCCACGTCATCCGCCGCGCCGCCTTGAGATCCGTACCCCGGTATGAGAAAGAAAAGGTTTGCGTATGTGCGCCTGATTTCCACGGCTTCCTCCGGTTCTGTACAGCCTACAACCGCTCCGAACGCGCCATAGCCATACACGCCTGCGTAATCCGCCGCCAAACCGGAAAGTTTGTCGCCAACCGCATGATACAACCGTCCGCCGTCTTTCAATTCCCGGTACTCAAAGTCCCGCATACCCTTGTTGCTTGTCCGCATAAGCGCAAACGCGCCTTTGCCCGCGCTTTCAACGTAGCGCAGCCACGGTTCAAGCGAGTCAACGCCCATGTACGGGGACAGGGTGACGAAGTCCGCCTCAAACTCGCCCGCAAAATGAGCCAGCGCATAGTGATGAGCCGTATCCGCAATATCGCCGCGCTTGATATCAGCAATGACAAGTCCGTTTTTTTTTCGGATGTACCGCAGAGTTTCCGCATACGCGGAAAGCCCTTCAAGTCCAAGCGCCTCGTAGTAGGCTATCTGCGCCTTGTAACAGGCGCATACGTCAAAAGTCGCGTCAATGACAGACTTGTTGTAGTCCAACACAGCCGCCGCGCTGGAAACGGCGTTTTTCAACGCGCCGGACGGCACATAAGAAGGGGAGGTGTCCAGCCCCACGCACACGGCGCCTTTTTTTGCGACAGCTTCGTAGAGTTTATCAATATTGTACATCATGTCACCGCACCTGCACCCGCCAATTCCTGCCTGCGGCAAAACCCCAGCGTTTGTTCACATAGATGGAAAAGGCGTTCGCCTCAGTCTGAAATGCTCTTCCTATATCGGGCCATGTGCCGGAGTATTCGTCCTTTTTCGGGAGCATCGCCCTGCGCCAGGGAGAAGCCTCCAGACGGGACGCCAGATTGCCGCCAAAATACCAGTACGCCTGGTTGCCGGGCTGTTGCAACACATGGGCCTGAAATTCGTTTAACACCAAGTAATTGTCCGCAATATCATAATGCTGATAATCAAAAAAAGACAGGATGAAGTTCTTTGCCGCCGGTATAAGCGAGTCGTAACGGCTTTTGGTGAAGGAGCGAAAATCCTCATCAATGAAGAAAAGTCCGTGAAAACCCTCGTGCGCCATAAATTGTTTGCGCAGAACATCGGAAGACTCTCTTGACAAAGAGATGATCGCCCCGGAACCGGCGCTTATCTTTTCGTTCGTTTCCCTTTTCAAGATCCCGTTCGCAAAGAGTATTTCTTTTAGCTCCAACTCTTCTTTCAAGAGCGGAAAATGCGTTGTTTCCGCTCGTTCGAAAAAAGCCGCAAGGTCTTCGGCGCGGTAATCGTGCGCATTCCAGCCATGCTGCCCTTCGAGTTCCTGATCCGGAACAAGCCTGCCGCGATAACCCGCCTTTTCCACAAAGAACGCGAGCCGCTTGAAAAGATTGTCCTGCACCTGATAATTCGCCGTATCAAAGATAAGCAGAGACGGAAATCCCTCCCACTGGAAAATCTCGTAACGGCTGTCCCGCCATTCGCCCTGGCGGTAAGCGAGCGCTATGCCCGGATCCGCTGGAATGGGCGCAATGGGGAACGCCCTCGTTGTGGAAGCCTCCAGTCTCACCGTTCCCATGCGGCTCGAAACGCTTACCCTGAGTGGATACGGATTGGAGGGAAACATGCCTGGCGGTACATAGAGTGAATTTCCTTTTTGATGGGGTCCTGTCCATTCAAAAAAGATCCCGCCAGGTTCAACCGTGATTGTGTCCTCCCCGACTGTTCTTGAATCAGAGGGATCGTAGAAAGAAGAAGCCGAAAGCTCAATTTCTCCACTGCTTCTGAACGCTTCAGACGGATCGATGAACCATGACTCATTGCCTGTTCTGGTGTTGTCTTGCCGGACAAAAGGCGTCGCCAGAAACACCTTTCCTTCCGGCGAGGCTTCCCACGAGAAACCGAACCAGCGTTTCTTGATGCGCAGGGCTTTTATCTCAAGGAAGGAATCCGCTTCTTCTTTGGGGGCTTTTCCCTGTCGAGAGACGGAAACAGTGAATTTGTGGATGCTTGCGGCGTTGACTGGCGCCGCAAAGCGTATGCTGTCAGGCGTTTGTTCGGTGATGAGCGAGGCGTCTAAGGGAAGCTCCCAGTCAATCGCTCCCGATCCTGCGCTCGTTCCCGCGCCCTCTATATGCAGCCTAATTTCGCCGTTAAATTGACCGTGTATCGTATAGGCTAATTCAAGGGAGGAATTTCTGGGAAATGGCGTCAATTCTTCAAAGAAAAATTCCGTCTTGCTCTTTTTTGCAAGCGGAATGATTCCGGTCGCGCTTTTTTTTGAATGCCCATAGAGTATTCCGGCGTCAACCGCAAAACTTACACGCTTCTTAAAAGAACATGATGAAAAACATGCCAATGAGAATAGGATGAATAGAAAAAAAATCTTGTTCCGCATACTGTTTTATCTTATCATGTTTTTGACGATACATGCAATATGACAGGAATGGAAGAAAAAATTTTTCTGGCGTTTGCGCCCCACCGCGATTGCGGGAAAGGCGTGGAAATTGTCAAGCGCTCGCTTTTCTCACGCGGGTTTTATGGGGCGTTTTCATTTCCCACAGCAAGTCCGCTTGCCGTTCTTGCGCGCGCGTTGACAAAGGACGAACTCAAACGGATCGCGGCGCAACTACGGGAAAATACGTTTGCGGACGGGAAAAAGGGGCGCATAACCGCCGGAGAATGGGGAACGACGGCGCTTGGCGGGATTTTTTTTGGAGGACAGGGGCTTGACGTTCCGGTGGAGCGGTTGTTTCAAGCGGGCGCCGCGCTTCCGTGTGGCGTCGTTGTGGAAGCCGCCGCTGTTCCCCTGCTTGTGGAGGCTATAATGCGCGGCGATACGCCGGGCGACAACGCCCTGTGGGAAGTTGCTGAAAAAAGAGCGCGGCCTGCCATGCAACTTGCGCCTTTTTCTTTCACCGCCGGATATGTGGCGAACCTCGTGTTGCGCCCCCTTTGCAGTGACGGCTATTCGTTTGAGTGGCGCATCGGAGAGCCGGTATGGATGCCGAAGGCGCCGCGCCTTTCAGCCGAAAACGACCGAAAGGCGCCTGTATCCATGAATCGGGCGCCCCGGATTTGAACAAGGAATAATCTGACTGATCCATCCAAATTCCCATCATAGTCTTTTCCTTCCACGATGATTTTAGACCTTTTCTTTGTTTTATAACGGTATCCTGCAAAATTTTTTCCGGTATGCCTTCTATAAGTAAACTGAAATCATTTTCGGGACGGGAAAAGAATCGAATATACCGAAAAAAAAATCGTCCGTTTCGTTTTCAGTAAAATAGCTTCGTCCATGCGACGCTTTCTTGAATAGTCTGGCCGCGAGAAGAAACCGGAACAACCATAGGGTTGTCAAAACCATGTCTTTTAAGTTTATCAAGGACATCCCTGATTGTCTCTTTTAGGCTTTCCTTTTCCGAATCATAGCTGTCAGCCTTGTTAATGACAAACAAACCCTACGCCTTGTCGCCTTTTTCGTTGGTATTCTTCAAATCTTCCAGAGCGTTTGAAAAATCTGTTGTAAGCGTCTGCGTTGCATCAAGAAGGCAGATAATAATGCCAGGCTTTGAATTGATAAGATGCTCCAGCATTATTTTCTTGTGTTTTGTATTCCCTGAATAATTGATACCGGGCGTGTAATGGAGTACTGTAACGATTTTTTCACTGCTGATTCGATCAAGGTCACCTTCAAAAAACAACAAGATTTCCATTTTTTACCACATATCCCAGAGAGTAGTCTATATTATCTATATCCGCAACTGAGATAATTTTTGCCGTACACGCCTCATTTTTTGCAGGAAGATAATCATGGACAATCAATGCGTTGATAAACGTTGATTTTTCAGCGCTCATTGTGGAAAACATTGAAACATTGACTCGAGACAAATGGTAATATTGAAACTCACGGCTGATAAATGCCGTAAGCTGTTCCACAGTTTCAGACAAACCTTTGATATTGGCTGTCTGCGTTATATTCGGCAAATCATCAATTTTGTCTGAAACAAGAGCCTCCATATATTTGGAAACGACGGCCTGCTCTTTCTGCTTCAGCCTCAATAACAAAGATCCATAATTAATTGAATAGGTTTGTTTTGATTTACGAATATTATGGGTTTACATGACTCCTATAACTTCGGCGAACGATGAATAGTATGATGTCTCAGTAGCGAATGGTTTTGTTACAAGATAGAGGAGACGTATGTATGAATCCAGCTTCTGCTTCCGCCTTTATCTGTTCTATTAATTCAGGCGGGTTACGCGCTTTCACCGCCCCTGCATCAGCACAAAGCGTAGCGCTTCCAGCATTTGAGTTGTAGAAAACTTCATATAAACGCTGCCGCTCGTCACGTTCCTCGACAACTTGACTGCCGTTCCATTGACGATCAAGCGTGAATGTCCTGATTTCCTTATCAAAAAGAAGCTCTATCGTTTGCGGTATTCGGCTTGAGGCCCCACACGCCCATCTCAGCGTCAAGACAATCATCAGTATTGAACGTGCTGGAATAGAAAAATGTTTTTGGCAAGCGCCGCGTTCTTTCTTTCCCGCAAGGTCGAGAATAAACAGCGTCTGGTTCGTCAGAAAGTTGGATTCAACGCTCGCATTCGAGGGCAGACTCTGGGTAATCTTCTCAAATGCCCGGCTCAAATCCTTTTCAAGCGGTGTGTTCCTGTATTAGTTAAGAATATGGTCAAAAACAGCATCCGATGAAAACGCACGAGCCGCGCTGACGAGTAAAAATATGCCAGCGGCGGTTGCAACGCCTGCCGGTTTGGTTATATAATGATTGTTATGCTTTTGAGGTGTAAGAAATCGCTTTAAAACAATATGGGGAGGGGGTATGTACCCCCAATACGCTCATTGACGGCGTACGGCTATTCACATACCATGTCTTTTCCATTTTTGTTTATGTAACGCTCCTTTTAAAGGTATTAATGTTAATTAAAGATACTATATCGGGCAACCCGGATTTGAACCGGGGACCCCAAGTCCCCCAGACTTGTACGCTAACCAACTGCGCTATTGCCCGTATATGGTGTAGTATAACAAACCTATAAATTTTTGTCAAGCGGCTACGTTGCCTGCGTGATTAACAAATGAAAATTTCGCCCATTAAGAAAAGGCGCGGGAGCCGGAGGAGCAGGCGTTGGCGATTTTCAAGACGGTCGCCTTCTTTAAGAAAGGTGGCGTCATATACGGGCATTGTGTGATTTGGTTGTTCAACTGCTTTCACGCGCCGACAACTCAGGCGTGATAGTCATGGAAGAAAAGGAATTGTTGCCGTTGATACGGCTTTCCAAAAGCTGTACGCAAAGCATGGCGCACATCTCCCCCTTGTTGTCTACGCTGGTAAGTTCCGGCGAACAGATAAGGCTGTATTCACTGTTATTATAGCCGGTTACCGCCATATCTTCAGGTATTCGCAAACCCGTTGCCATAAGCCCCTTGATTACGCCCACGGCGGTTAAGTCTTCGCCGCACACAATAGCGGTGGGACGGGATTTGGACAGCAAAATTTCTTCCGCTGCCTGCCGTCCCCCGGCAAGTCCATAGGCGGTTGTAAACATACGCCGTTTCACGCCCTCGACCCCCTGATCTGCCAAGGCTATCAGAAACCCCCGGCGTTTTATTTTCGCGCTTTCTGTCGCAAGATCCTCAACATACACGATGTTCTCCGGATGATGCCCCCGTTGTATCAGGTGGTTTACCGCCAGGGAAATTCCAAGCCGGTCGTCAACCAGAATGGAAAACGCATTGGGCATATCCAGACGCCCGTTGGCAATAACCACCGGCATACCCTGTAATGCGGCGGCCACCTCGCCATCTTTGCCCAGCTTGTTGAATACCGATCCCACAAGAACTACGCCGTCCACCTGTCCCTGAGCTATATTATGGGCATAACGCCGCGTTTCTTCCAGTCTTCCGCCGGTGTTGCATACAATGACATTGTATGAACGTTTGCTGAATTCCCGTTCGATGGTATAGGCTGTTTGAGCATAGTGGGGCACCCGGACATCGACAGAAAGAATTGCCACGGTTTTCATGGTTTTTGACACAAGCCCTCGGGCAATCGCGCTTGGCTTATAGCCGTATTTATCAAGTACGGCTTGAATTTTCTCCCTTGTTTCGGGGGTAACCCGGTCCTTGTTGTTCAACACCCGAGAAACCGTGGAGATGGCCACACCCGCTTCTTTCGCTATGTCATAAATGTTCAACGCCGCTTCCCTTGCAAAAAACCTTTTCAAGTTCAAGTTATGTATCTCATGTTACGTAAAAGCGTTATTATACATTCGTAAGCCTTATCGTAATCTTTGTCGGATACTTTGGGGTTAAGTCTGAGCGTTATTAAGGCGCCTAAAGCCGCATTTCCCACCTGATAGGATACTTTAGGGGAAAATTGATATTTTTCTACCTGAAACGAATAAAGATCGATAAAATCCTTAAAAGTTTCTGAAGGAAGCCTACGCCGAAATAGTTCAAAATTATCCTCAAGCGAAAGGAGCCATTTTGCTTTGG
>JAISCC010000153.1 GCA_031265845.1 Treponema sp. | reverse complement strand
GTCAAGAAGGGCAAGGGCTGGCATTTATTGAATAATTGGGAATACGCCGCTCTGGTCATGCACTTGGCAAGGAGCCGGAACCGCTATTTTGAAAAGGAATGGTGGGACTGGATTGACGGCTGTGGGCTGTCAGTTAAAATAGGAATTGCAGGAGCAGCCTGTACATCCATATAACTATATATTATGTAAAGAAATGAATGGAGAAATTTCCAGTTTTGAGCGCAAGAGAAAGATGTGAAAAAGTGGGAGAAAGCGCGAGAAACTGCGAGAAAACCGAGAATTTTGGACATGCCCTTCAAGAGTGTTCAAATCGTTATATTGTAAATAAATATATAAGAATAGCGACACACCTGTTAGGGAAAACAACAAGATAAGGTGGGAACTAAAGAAAATTACCCCTGAAAGGTAGGAACTAACATTTTAATGGCTTCTGTTTTCACGGCTATTCTCCCGCCTATCTATTATACCGAATATGACATTTTATGATAAGATAGGACAAATAAACCTCTTTTGTGAACCATTTGTAGAACACTCCTCTAAACACCCAAAAAATGCTTGTAACTTGTTGTAATTTAATCATTTAGCGTATAGTATAGCGTCTACCATGTCTTTTGCGCAATCCTGTATATACTGACGGTGGCGACGAGTGGAGGGCGGCTTGTTGAAGGGGGCGCCGACCGGGGGAGAGTCCAATGACGCGGTCGTTTGGAGGGGTAGTGTATGGCTAGGAGAAGTATAAGAAGCGGGGTTTGATAGAGCGGATAGGTGGGAAGCTGAAGGAGAATCGACGATTGGCGGTTCGGCATGAGAAATCGGACATAAACTTTTTAGGCTTTATTCTTATCGGGTTCCTTACAATACTCTTTTGCTAACGGCGCCTAGTAAAATCCCTGAAATCATGCTATAGTCCTCATTGTGAGCGGCTTTTTTACCATTCATCATACCGAAAAATCAGCCCGTACCGGCGAGATGTCCCTGCCGCATGGAACCGTTAAGACGCCGACGTTTATGCCGGTGGGTACAAACGCGGCGGTCAAGGCTCTGTCCCGCGAAGACCTCCTCGAAATAGGCTTTGAAATCATTTTGTCAAATACGTACCACCTTTACCTCCGGCCCGGAACTGAAGTGATGCAGGCGGCGGGCGGACTGCATTCATTTATGCGGTGGGAGCGCAACATACTCACGGATTCGGGCGGATTTCAGGTGTTTTCCCTCGCGCCTTTTCGCAAGATAAACAGCGAGGGCGTGAAGTTTCGTTCCCATATCGACGGGTCCCTCCATATTTTGACGCCTGAAAAAATCGTCGATATTCAGACTGTTTTGAACAGCGACATACAGATGCAGCTTGACGTGTGCATCCCCTGGGGCGCCGAATACCGGGATGCTGTGAACGCGCTTGAGACAACCGCGCAATGGCTTGCGAGGGCGAAGCGGCAGTGGCTTTTGCGACAGGAAGACGGCTATGCCGGACGATTGTTCGGCATAGTGCAGGGAAATTTCTACAAAGACCTGCGGGAAAAGAGCGCCGCGCTGACCATTGCGACTGACACGCCGGGCGTCGCCATCGGCGGGCTTTCGGTGGGCGAGCCCAAGGAGGTTTTTTTTGACTTCCTCGCCTTTACCGCGTCTCTGTTGCCTGTGGAAAAGCCCCGTTATGTCATGGGCATCGGAACGCCCGAATACATTCTGGCGGCGATTGAGAACGGCGTTGACATGTTTGACTGTGTTCTCCCAACCAGAGAGGGGAGGAATGGGCGCGTTTTTACGCGCTCCGGCGCGATTTCCCTGAAAAAGCTCGACAACAGATTCGACCAGTCCCCCATTGATGAATCGTGCGCCTGCAAGGTCTGCCGCGCCTATAGCCGCTCGTACCTCCGGCATCTTTTCAAGGCGCAGGAGATTCTCTGTTCCATGCTGGCAAGCTACCATAACCTCTACTTTCTGCACGATTTGGTGAGGAACGCCCGTACAGCTATTGAAGAAGGCAGGTTTTCGGCTTTTAAGGCGGACTTTTTGAGAAAATATACCGAAAATACAAAAAATGATGTATAATAGTGAACGGGAGATGTAAGCATGAAACCAATAGCAGTCGTTTCATTGTGTTTTTGGATTGCCGCCGCCGTGTGGTCTGACGAAGCGCAAGATCGGCTTGATGTCATTCGCTATGGGACGGAAACCGAAATAGCGGCGTTGATTGAAAGCTTGAAGAAAGACCCTTCGTATGAAGATGACAAGCTCGACGCGGAACTGGCGCATATAGCGCAAACCACGCAAAACAGGAAAATCGTCGCCGGGGCGCTGTCTTTTTTCGGGGGCAGGCAGAAAGGCGATCTGGAAGAACGAGCGATTGCGATCATTGAAAACTGGGCGGATGAACCGCAGGATGCAGTCGTCGCGGCTATAGAGTATTGTGGGAAAATGAAGCCGCCCGGAGCGGCTTCGGTTTTGAAAGCTATCGTTGACGAGGGGGCGTCTGATGTTTTGGGGCCGGCGATTCGCGCTCTGGGCAGTGTTGCGAGTGTCGCTGGCGGCGCCACTGGCGCAGATGAAATTGCAGAATTTCTGATTGATCTCTACACCAACCGCGATCCGGGCGCAGGAAATAATGGAACGCTTCTGAATGCATTGGGGGAAACCAAATCCGGAAAAGCGGTCCCTTTTCTTGTCGATATTGTAAATGACGCCGGGCAAAGCTCTTCATTGCGCATAGCGGCGCTGGACGCGCTTTCCAGGATAGGCGACGACGCCGGACTTGACGCTGTTATCGGCGCGTTGTCCGCGTCTGAGCCTACGGTGCGCACTGCCGCAGTCGCCGCTTTGTCGCCGTTTTCAGGGCAACGGGTTGACGAGGCGATCCTTGGAAATTTTCGTGATTCGGTCTTCCGCACACGGGCCGCTGCGGCGAAAGCGGCTGGACAGCGGAAGCTGTCCGCCGCGATTCCGTATCTCAAGTACCGCGCCGAAAAGGACGAGGCGCGGATTGTGCGGGAGGAATCTATCAGGGCGTTGGGCGCTATCGGCAATGGGGAAGCGCTGAACGCGCTTGACGCGCTGTTTTCCGAGCCGAAAAACCCCGATTACGCGCGGATTCAGGCTGCTGAAACGCTTTTGAACGCCAATGTGGACGCCTATGTCCAGCAGGTGATCGACGCGATGGACGACGCTCAAAAAAAACACAGTACCACGCTTTACAACGGATTCCTGCGCATCCTTTCAAAGGCGAAGAGCGGCAAGCTCGAAAGTCTGGCCGGACGATTCTTCGCGTCCGGTTCGGCTGTGGAAAAATCAGCCGCCCTTGATATGACGCTGAACAACAGATTCGCCGCTCTCACCGAAGAAGTCCGCGCTCTTGCGGATCAGAAAAGCAACGCTCTTGCGAAAAAGGCGCAGAGCGTTCTGGAAAAATTATGACTGCGGATGTTGAAAAGATCGAACAATTCAAAGCCGAAGTTTATTCGTATTATGAACAATGCGGGAGAACGTTTCCCTGGCGGGAGCGTACCGCGCCCTGGGGCGTGCTGGTCTCTGAATTTATGTTGCAACAAACACAGACCGAGCGGGTGATCCCGTATTTTGAATGCTGGATGTTGCGCTGGCCCACGCCGGAAGCCTTGCATAACGCTTCTTTGGAAGAAGCTTTGTCCGAATGGGTGGGGCTTGGCTACAATAGGCGCTGCCGTTTCTTGAAAGACTGCGCTCGCGTCGTCACGGAGGATTATGGCGGGCGTGTTCCCGAAACACCGGAAATTCTCCGCTCTTTGCCTGGTGTTGGCGCGTATACGGCGGGCGCCATAGCCTGTTTCGCCTACAATTATCCGTCCGTATTTATCGAGACCAACATCCGGGCCGCGGCGATCCATTTTTTTTCTTTTTTCTATGACACCCACCCATCGCCTGCCGTTTCCGACCGTGAAATTTCTTCCATACTTGAAGTTGCCCTTGACGGGGAGTCCAGAAAAAATCCCCGCCTCTGGTACTGGGCGCTCATGGATTATGGGGCGAATCTCAAGAAGCTGCATGTAAATCCGAACCGCAAAAGCGCCCATTACACAAAACAATCCAAATTTGAAGGCTCGCTTCGGCAGATTCGGGGAAGCGTCGTCCGTACGCTTGCACGGGAAGGCGCTTCCACCATAGAGTCCTTGCTGCGCAAAACCGCAGCCCAAAAACAGGAGCTGTACCGCGCCCTTGACGGATTGCAAAAGGATGCGATAGTGTGCGAAAATCAGGGCGTGTACCGTATTAAAGGATAAACGGCTGGATGAGCGCCACAGAATGCGCGTAATGCCTCAAAACGCCCTTGAAAGGCGGGTCATTGCCGTAATGTATTGATCCAATCCGCGAACAAACGGATTATTTTTATAAAAAGGGTTTAACACCTCGCCCCTTGGGGCGGAAAACTGGAGGTACGGGGGATTTGTTCCCCCGCATATATGCTACCGCATACGCGAATATTTTCAGGGAGAAGTCTTCAATACCCCACGGCTTGCCACAGGGATTCTTTATTGAGAGGGTTAATTGTGAAAAAAATTGTTTTTATGCGCGACAAGCGCCGCAAAACGCGCTTTGCTGGCTTTGCAAGCCTTATTGCCCTGATTTTTGCGGTGAATTGGGACTAAATGGACAGACGGCATTACTTTGATTGGGCGGCGACCGCGCCGCCTGATCCGCTTGACATCATTGAAAAGATTCCCTTTGGGAATCCCTCTTCCCGGCATGTGGAAGGACGGGCGGCGCGGCGGATTTTGGAAGACGCCCGCGAACGGTGCGCCTGCGTATTGGGCGTTTCCGCCGAACAACTCTACTGGACATCGGGAGGAACCGAGGCAAACGCGCTGGCTCTCTATTCCCTCTTGTTGCGTCCACGGGTGAATGCCGTCCTCTTTTCGGCGGTTGAGCATCCGTCCGTCCGGGAAAATTGCTTCATGCTTGAACGGCTGGGCAGGCGGATCGCGCTCATACCGGTCGAACCGGATGGGCGGGTGACGGCGGCTTGTCTTGAAAAAACGCTGGGGAAACATCCTGACGCCGGTTTTGCCGCCGTCATGTTGGTAAACAACGAAACCGGCGCGATAAATAATATAGAAGAAATTTCCGAATATCTGCAAAAAAGAAGGATCACCGGGGCAAGACCCATTCACCTGCACTGCGATATGGTTCAGGCGCTTGGAAAAACCGGCGGGAAGGCGCTTCCCCTTTCAAGGGTGGATTCCGCTTCCATGAGCGGACACAAAATCGGCGCCTCACGCGGCATAGGGCTTTTGTACCTTAAAAAACCGCTTGAAACCATTTTTAAAGGCGGAGAGCAGGAGCGTGGCGTCAGATCCGGCACGGAAAACACCGGAGGCGCGGTCGCTCTGGCTTCCTGTATGGAACGATACGTCCATGGGGAGGCGGCATGCTCCGAATACGAGAACGCCTGCAAACGTTTCGCCCGTCTTATCGGGTTTCTGCGTGAAACCGGGCGTTGCGCCCTCATACCGGAAGACAGAAGCGCGGCGGACAGCCGGTTTTCTCCCTACATTCTCCAGATGCGCGTCAAGGGTCTTCCAGGCGAAGTTCTCGTACGGGCGCTTGATGATGAAGGCTTTGCCGTTTCGACAGGTTCAGCCTGCTCTTCCGCTTCAAACGACCGCCCTGTACTTGCGGCGATGGGCGCGGCAAAAGACGCGCAACTGGAAGGCGTCCGCATCTCTCAGGGACGCTCAACCGCTATGGACGACATCGACGCCCTGATTGAAACGCTTAAGCGTGTGATCCAGCGGTATTGATGTTTGTACGAGAAAACGCAAGGCATTTAAACGCAAAAAGGCTGATCATTGGACGCTGACCAGCCTTTTCACAATGCGAGTTAGGCGAGCGAGATTAGTAGTCTTCTTTCTTGAGAACGTACGCGGCGGCTCCTGACCACGGGATATCCGCATAGGCGCAGACGGGGCATTTGCTCGGCGCCGCTTTCGCGTTGATGACGTTTCCGCAATTAACACACTGCCAGGCGGAGAATTCGTCCGCTATAGACGGCGCCGCTTTACTCAAACCTTCCAGCAGCTTCAGATAACGAGCTTCGTGCAGTTTTTCAATGGCGCCGATTTGCTCAAAGCGTTCCGCAATCTCGGTGAATCCCTCTTCTTTTGCGGTCTTTGCAAATTCCGCATACATGTCCGACCACTCGTAGTTTTCGCCTGCGGCCGCCGTCTTGAGGTTGGCGGCGGTGCCGCCGATTCCTTCCAGGTATTTGAACCAGATCTTTGCATGCTCATATTCGTTGTTTCCAGTCTCTTCAAAAATCTGGGCGACCCGAGAGTGGCCTTCTTCTTTCGCTTTTGCGGCAAAATAGAAATATTTGCCTCGCGCTTGAGATTCTCCAGCAAAAGCCGTCTGTAAATTTTTTTCGGTTTTACTGCCTTTTAGATTAGCCATATAAGCCTCCTAAGGTAAAATGTATTGTAAAGTTGAAAGGTCCAACGGTTGCACTTGGATTTTCAATAATACTAGTATTAAGAATATATCCTAATAGTGTACGTGTCAAGCAAAATTTTATAAAAAAGCATATTTGCGGCTGTGTCAGAAGGCAGGGTCTTTAAGCGCCACCCAGACGGCTTTCAACTTCTCCGCCTTTGAAAAAATGAAATTTTTTAAAAATTATTCTTGACAGATCAAATTTTACGGAACATAATTTTCTAATAATAGGAAGACAAGGTGTCATTGTAAAGAAAGCGACTTTTACCGGCAGGCGCTTTGTTTTTAAGACCGGGGCGTACGCCGCGGCAACCAAATGATTTATTGAGAGGAGACGTACCTATGGCAAAGTATTTGATAGCCATTGATCAGGGTACAACAAGTTCCCGTTGCATCATTTTTGACAAGCAAGGCAACATTGTCAGTGTGGCTCAACAGGAATTCACCCAAATTTTCCCCAAACCAGGCTGGGTTGAACATGACGCTATGGAAATCTGGGGGTCCCAGTCAGGCGTCATGGCTGCGGCCATTGCAAAGTCCGGCGTCAAGGCGGATGATATCGCCGCAATCGGCATCACTAATCAACGGGAAACCACCGTTGTATGGGATCGTAAGACAGGCAAGCCGGTGTATAACGCCATTGTCTGGCAATGTCGCCGTACCGCCGAGTATTGTGACAGCCTCAAGGCCAAGGGATTTGATAAAAATATAAAAGATAAGACCGGTCTTATAGTTGACGCCTACTTCTCTGGAACAAAGGTTCGCTGGATTCTCGAAAATGTTCCCGGCGCGCGGGAAAAAGCCGAAAAAGGGGAGTTGGTGTTCGGCAACATCGACACATGGCTGGTTTGGCAACTCACGAAGGGGAAGGTTCACGCGACAGATTATACCAACGCTTCCCGTACAATGCTCTTCAACATCCACACGCTTCAATGGGATGATGAAATTCTCAAAGAACTCAATATTCCCAAGTCTATGCTTCCAGAAGTGAAGCCTTCAAGCGGAGTGTTCGGTGAAACAGAGATTGACGGCAAATCCATACCGATAGCGGGCATTGCCGGCGACCAGCAAGCCGCCCTCTTTGGACAGTGCTGTTTTGAAACCGGTATGGTGAAAAACACCTACGGTACAGGTTGCTTCATCCTGATGAACACGGGCGAGAAAGCTGTGGAAAGCAAAAACGGTCTTCTTACAACCATTGGGTGGGGATTGAACGGCAAGGTAACCTACGCTTTGGAAGGAAGCGTGTTTGTGGCCGGGTCTGCGGTGCAGTGGCTGCGCGACGGACTCAAACTCATTGACGACGCGGCTGTCAGCGAACACTATTGCAATAAAGTTCCAGACACCGGCGGCGTGTATGTGGTTCCGGCTTTTGTCGGACTCGGCGCTCCGTATTGGGATCAGTATGCGCGTGGCGCCATTGTTGGAATTACCCGCGGCACTTCAAAAGCGCATTTTATTCGGGCGACTGTCGAGTCTCTCGCGTATCAGAGCGCGGATGTCATTACCGCGATGGGTCTTGACGCGGGAACGGCTGTCAAGGCGGTTCGTGTGGACGGCGGCGCGTGCGCGAACAATTTCCTCATGCAATTCCAGGCGGATGTCCTTGGAACCGCTGTCATTCGCCCCAAGGTCATTGAAACTACGGCGCAAGGCGCCGCCTACCTTGCAGGTCTTGCGGTAGGGTATTACAAAGACCAAGCGGACATTCTTCAGAATGTAGCGGTCGACAAGACATTCACATCGGCGATGCCAAACGACGAGCGCGCGAGACTTCTCGCCGGCTGGAAAGAAGCGGTCAAACGTTCCCTGGGATGGGAAAAGAATTAACTTATAAAGTTTAGAGGAGGATTATATGAATCCATATTTAGCGGAATTTATGGGAACATGCATATTGATATTGCTGGGCGACGGCGTAGTGGCAAACGTCATTCTGAGCAAGACAAAAGGCAATAGTTCCGGTTGGATAGTCATCACCGTTGGATGGGCGTTGGCGGTTTTTGTACCTGCGACTATCTTCGGAACGGCTTCGGGCGCAAGTTTTAACCCGGCGCTTACCCTTGCCATCGCCGTTACTGGCGGGATGTCTTGGGCGCAAGTCCCTGGCTACATACTGTGTCAGTTTGCAGGCGCTTTTACGGGCGCTTTCCTCGTCTGGGTTATGTACAAAAATCACTTTGATCAGACGCCGGATCCGGGAACCCAACTCGGCGTGTTCTCGACAGGTCCAGCCATCCGCGACACCGCGTCAAATCTCATCAGTGAAATTATAGGCACTTTCGTGCTGGTATTTACGCTTCTTGCCTGTAAAGCTGATGTGGCCGTCAAAGCCGGCAACTTCTATGTGTGGGCGGTCATCTGCACAATCGGCATCAGCCTTGGCGGTACAACCGGTTACGCTATCAATCCTGCCCGCGACCTCGGTCCTCGCATCGCTCATGCGTTGCTTCCCATGAAAGGCAAAGGCAGTTCAGATTGGGGCTATGCATGGATTCCCGTTGTTGGCCCGATTGTCGGCGCCATTCTCGGCGGTCTCGTAGCGCAAGTGGTAAGGCCTTTTATTTAATGAGATGAATGATCCCCGCCACAATACGGCGAGGATCATTCTGTTGTGCGGTGTTCGATTAGGATAGCGCGGATGTTTTGTTCGCGTACGTTTTAGATTATATGGAGGCGTTGTCGCCTTGCCCGCCATTGCGGTGTAGGAATTGAACCGCCTCAAAGAGCGGGCTGTCGTCGCCCGTTGTAGAAGAAAAAATTCACATACGGCATTAAAATTCATTGCTATGTCCTTGTGAGTTTTGTTGTTGACGTAATATTGGTTATGGCGCTTAAGAAATTCCCCGTTTAATTGCGGACTCAAACTATTGTCTTTCCAAGCGGCTTTTTCAAAATTTGCCGCTCCATAGGGCGCGTCTTGAAAAGCCTCTTTTGAAATCGTTTTATGACGGGCATTTTTTCACGCGCTGTAATTTCCCTGGAGGCGCTATTTTATATGGAAGATGTTATTATTATAGGCGGAGGGGTGTGCGGTTGTTCCCTTTTATACGAATTAAGCCGTTATAAGATAAAGACGCTCCTTTTAGAAAAGGAAAACGATGTTGCGGACGGAACGTCAAAAGCAAACAGCGCGATTGTTCACGCTGGATACGATCCGGCGCCCGGCGCCAAGATGGCGCGGTACAATGTTGAGGGCAATAGCCTGATTGGGCAACTCTGCGCGGATTTGGATATTATGTACAAAAAAACCGGTTCCTTGGTGGTCGGGTTTGACGAGGTTGACCGGAAAAGCATTGAGAAATTATATGTTAAAGGCAATAAAAACGGCGTACCGGGTTTGCGAATTATCGAAGGCGAAGAGCTTTTCACCATGGAACCGGCGTTGAGCCGTGACATTATATGCGCGCTTTACGCGCCGACGGCGGGCGTCATCGCTCCGTGGGAGTTTGCCATTGCCCAGGCTGAATGCGCGGTCAAAGGCGGCGCCAAAATTGAGTTTAATGCGGAAGTCGCCGGTATAAAAAAAGAAAATGAATATTTTGTCGTCAACACCAAAAAAGGCGAATTTACAGCCCGCTTTGTGGTGAATGCGGCGGGCGTCAATTCAGATATAGTGAGCGAAATGGCGGATGAAAAATTCTTCACCATTCAGCCTAAACGGGGCGAGTACTATATTCTTGACACTACGGAAGCTCATTTGGTCAACATGATTGTATTTCCCTGTCCTTCCAAACTCGGCAAGGGCGTACTTGTGGCGCCGACTATACACGGCAACATCATCGTGGGTCCGGACAGCACGGATTGTCCGCGTGAATCGACCGGAAGTACGGCAGACGGGCTTGAATATGTGGCGAAGAACGCCCTCCGTTGCGTGCCTTCTGTGAATCTGCGCGCATCCATCAGGAATTTTTCCGGCATACGCGCCGACGCCGGGCTTGAAGATTTCATCGTCGGCGAATCAAAAGGGACGCCCGGCTTCTTCAACATAGCGGGCATCAAGTCCCCAGGTCTGACGGCTTCCGCCGCCATTGCCAAAGATGTGTCCGGTATGCTCCTTGACAAAGGGCTTGATTCCACGCCGAATCCTGACTTTGTGGCAAAACGGAAAGTTACGCGGTTCAAGTATTTGAGCGATGAGGAAAAACGGGAAGCGATAAAGAGAAATCCTTTGTATGGCGCTATAGTATGCCGGTGTGAGACGGTGACCGAGGGTGAAATTGTTGACGCTTTGAACCGGGTTTTGCCGCCGCGATCACTTGACGCGGTTAAACGCCGGTGCGCCACCGGCATGGGTCGTTGTCAGGGCGGTTTCTGTGGTCCCCGTGTTTTGGATCTTATCGCCAAATACGCCAATATCAGCCAGATGGACATCCCGCAGGACAGGGAAGGCATGTACATCATTACCGGAAAAACAAAAGGGAAGAGGGCGGGTCTATGAAAGATAGATACAGTGTTATTGTAGTAGGAGGCGGTCCCGCAGGACTTGCCGCCGGCATATCCGCTGCGGAACAAGGCGCGAAAAGCGTACTGATACTTGAGCGGAATGACACGCTTGGCGGAATCCTCAACCAGTGTATTCATAATGGATTCGGGTTGCATTATTTTAAGGAAGAGATGACAGGACCCGAATACGCGCAACGCTTCATAGAACAGCTTCCAAAACACCCTGCCATTGAAATTCTCACCGGAGCTATGGTTCTTGCCATATCTCCCGACAAAACCGTTTGCGCGATTCACGCTGAAAATGGGTACATGCAGCTTGCGGCTGACGCCATTGTGCTGGCAATGGGGTGCCGCGAACGAACGCGGGGAGCCATCGGCATACCAGGTACAAGACCCGCCGGCATATTTACGGCGGGCGCCGCGCAGCTTTACATGAATATCGAAGGTCTCGCCGTAGGCAGACGGATCGTGGTTCTGGGATCAGGCGACATAGGGCTCATCATGGCGCGACGTTTGACGCTTGAAGGCGCAAAAGTCCTCGGCGTGTACGAAGTGTTGCCGTATTCATCGGGACTCACCCGCAACATCGTCCAATGCCTTGAAGATTATGACATACCCCTCTACCTCTCCCACACAATCACCGACATTCAAGGCGACAAGCGAGTGGAGCGGATAGTTATTCAACAAGTCGATGAACAGCGCAAGCCGCTTCCGGGAACCGGACAAACGCTTGACTGCGATACATTGCTCCTTTCCGTGGGGCTTATTCCAGAAAACGAGCTTTCCCGCCAGGCGGGAATTGAAATCAGCCCTCGCACGAGCGGGCCGGTGGTATACGAAAACATGGAGACCAGCGTTCCGGGCGTTTTTGCCTGCGGAAATGTCGCTCATGTACATGACCTTGTTGACTTTGTTACAGCGGAAAGTATACGAGCCGGAGCGGCCGCCGCAAAGTATGGGTACAAAAAGCCTGAAAAGATTATACAGGTGCAGAATGGGGAAGGCATAGGATACACGGCGCCTCAAAAGATACGTCTTGAGAATGTTGACAAGAGTGTTGATATATTCTTCCGTTCCTCCGCCATTTACAAAACATCAAAGATCGAAGTGAAGAGCGGAGATGCAATGATCGCCTCTTTTAAACGCGAGCATTTGGCGCCTGGTGAAATGGAGAAAATCACGTTGCCCAAGCCGTTGTTTGAAAAAATTGAAAAAGCGGGGGAAGCTCCTCTTGTTGTGTCCGTGAACAGTGATGAGAAGATGAGTGGATCCAATGTGAAGTTCCGTACAAAACGCCCTGACGGGATAATTGAGCTTGTCTGCATCGTATGTCCGAAAGGGTGTCGTTTGCAGGTTGACGAGAACAACGGTTTTGCCGTAACCGGACACGACTGCGTTCGTGGAGAAGAGTACGGCAAACAGGAAATCAGCAATCCCACGCGGGTCGTCACATCGACGGTGTGCGCGGCGGGCGGGGCGATTTCCCGTATGCCGGTGAAGACCGACAAAAACATCCCCAAAGGCAAGATTTTTGAAGCGATGGCATCGCTTGATGAGCTTGAAGTGAACGCTCCATTCAAAGCTGGAGATGTTGTTGTTCCGAATCTGTGCGGTACCGGGGCAAACTTTATTTCGACACGCAGTTTGTGAAATCAAACTTTGTGCATATCATTTTTATCAGGAGGTTTTTGTGAAAAAACTAATCAATGATCCATCAAAAGTGGTTGTCGAATCTCTAAAGGGCATGGAAGCCGCTCATGGAGATATTATCAAGGTTCATTATGAGCCGAATTTCATCACTCGCAAGGAACCGGCGCGGAAAGGCAAGGTGGCTGTCATTTCGGGCGGCGGCAGCGGGCATGAGCCTATGCATGGCGGTTTTGTGGGGCTTGGCATGCTTGACGCAGCCTGTCCGGGGGAAGTGTTTACATCTCCCACGCCTGACCAAATGGAAGCCGCGACAAAGGCGGTTGACGCGGGCGCGGGCGTCATTCATCTTGTAAAAAACTACACCGGCGATATTATGAACTTCCAAATGGCTGCGGACATTTGCGCCGCAGACAATATCAAAGTCGAGCCTATCGTTATTGCGGACGATGTCGCTGTGGAAGACAGTCTTTACACGGCGGGACGGCGGGGCGTCGGCAGTACGGTTCTTACCGAGAAAATCATCGGCGCGTCTGCGGAACGGGGCGATTCGCTTGAAACGGTGACAAGATACGCCAACTATTGTAAAAATAATGGACGCAGCATGGGCATTGCGCTGACTTCCTGTACATTGCCTGCCGTTGGCAAGCCGATTTTCGAGATTGGCGATGATGAAATTGAGTTTGGCGTCGGTATACACGGAGAGCCGGGGCGCGAGCGGATCAAGATTAAAGTTGCGGATGAGCTTGCGGCGATGCTGTTTGAGCCGATTGCTCAAGATTTAGCGCTGAAACAAGGGGAAGAAATCATTCTGTTTGTCAACGGCATGGGCGGTACGCCGCTTATTGAACTGTACGTGATTTACAATGCGGCGTATGAACTCGCAAAGAAGAAGGGCGTTAAAGTTGTCCGCAACCTGGTGGGCAGTTATATCACATCCCTTGAGATGCAGGGTTTCAGCATTACGGTTATGAAAGCGGATGCGGGTATCGTGAAGCTGTGGGATGCGCCTGTTTGGACGCCCGGTCTCCGTTGGGGAATATGATGATAACATTGCAACAGGTTGTTGACTGGCTGAAAAAGCTCGCCGCCATATACACCGAACAGAAGGATTTTCTTTCCAAGCTCGACTCTGATATTGGAGATGGAGATCATGGGGTCAATGTGACGCGAGGCTTCGATGCCGTTGTATCAGCGCTGGAAGCGACGCCGCCTGCCGACATTGGCGCCGCTTTTAAGAGCGTTTCAATGTCTCTGATAAAAACCGTAGGAGGCGCTTCCGGCCCCTTATACGGGACATTTTTTCTTCGCGCCTCCGTCATCTTTGTCGGCAAACAAGAAATTGATCTTGATTCATGGACAGCCGCCCTTGAGAAAGGGGTGCAGGGCATAGAGCAACTCGGCAAAGCGCAGAAGGGCGACAAAACGATGCTTGACGCGTGGCTTCCCGCTCTGGCGTCTCTGAAAGAGAAAGGGGAAAATGACATAAAAGAAGCTCTGAAAGCCGCCGCACACGCGGCGGAAGAAGGCATGAAAGCGACCATTCCGCTCCAAGCCAGGAAAGGGCGCGCCAGCTATCTTGGCGAGCGCAGCATAGGACATCAGGATCCAGGCGCAACCAGTACGTTCCTGTTGTTGCAAGCCGCTTCCATGATATTGGGATGATATTGTGGTAGGACTTGTTCTTGTTTCTCATTGCCGGGCTTTGTCTGAGGCGGCCGCTTATCTTGCCCGGCATGTTTCTTCCACTAATGCGCTTCCGATAGCCGCCGCTGGCGGGGTAGGGGAGGGTCGCGCCGAACTTGGCGCCGAACTCGGCACTGATGCGATGGACATTATGGAGTCCATAGAATCGGTGTATTCAAATGATGGCGTTCTTGTACTCGTGGATATGGGAAGCGCGTTATTAAGCGCGAAGACAGCCATTGAATTCCTTGAAAGTGAAAAAGCGGAACACATAAGTCTCTGTTCCGCTCCTCTTGTTGAGGGCGCTGTCTCCGCCGCAGTGCAGATTTCCATTGGCGCCGGACTTGAACTTGTCAGACAGGAAGCCCTTGCAGCTTTGACGCCGAAGCAGCTCGACGTGGGCGATGTTGCGGCATGTCCGGAGAAATCCGCCGCTGAAGACGAAGGCGCCTATCTGTCGTATACATTTGTTTCCCGCCTTAAAAACGGACTCCACGCCCGTCCCGCTTCACTGTTTGTAGGCGTTGCATCTTCGTTTGCCTCTGTTATAAGGGTGAAGAATATCAGTCGAAACAAGGGTCCGGAATCGGCGCGCAGCGTCAACAAACTCGCCCTGCTCGGCATACTGCTTGGAGACGAGGTTGAAGCGCGGGTATCCGGAGACGATGCGGAACAGGCGTTGATCGCTATTCGAAAACTTGCTGAAGACAACTTTGGCGAGCCGCCCGCTTCTGTTAAAATTGACGCGAAGGGTCGAAGCGAACTGCTGTCTCTCGCGCCGGGAGTTGCGATGGGACGCTTGTACCGCGAAAGCGCGGTCGCGCCTTGTCCAAAAACGGCGATAAGCGATGTCGAGGCGGAAATCCGCCGCCTTGATTCCGCTGTTGTTCGTGTAAGAACGGAACTTGAGGCGCGTGAGGCGAGCCTTGTTCAAGACGGACATGGTGATGAGGCGGGCATTTTCAATGCGCAAAAACTTATTCTGATGGATGACGACCTCATTGATGAGGTAAAGAAAGCTATACGTACGGAAAAAGTGGACGCCGCGTCCCTGTATCAGCAAAAAATGAACAAACTGGCGCTAGAGTACCGCAAACTGCCCGGCGACTATCTTCCACAACGGGCTGCTGATATCAATGATGTGGCTTCCCGCGTACTTGCCGTCCTTACCAGACAGGATGGCGCGGACTCCGAAGATTCCGGCGACATCATCCTTGCCGCCAGGGAAGCGCAGCCTTCCATGATTGTCCGCTTTGAAAACAGAATTCGCGGCATTTTGAGCGAAACAGGCGGCGCGACATCTCACACTGCGATTCTGGCTAAAGCGCTTGGCATTCCCGGCATATCGGGTTATCGCCTTGACGAAAGCATAGAAAACGGAACGCTCGTCATCATTGACGGAAAGAATTGTTCGGTTACGATTGACCCTGACGCGCAGACACAGTCCGGATTCAAAAAGAAGATCGCCGGCTGGGAAGAGAAAAAGAGGCGGGATTTTGAGGACAGCAAAAAAGACGCCGTTACAACAGATGGGGCGAAGATACATGTCCGCGCTAATGTAGGCGAAAAGCGGGATGCAAAAAGAGCCGCCGAGTCCAACGCCGAAGGCATTGGACTTTTACGTACGGAATTTCTTTTTCTTTCCCGTCCGAATGCGCCGGATGAAGAGACTCAAATCGCCACGCTCAAAGAAATTCTGGCGTTTTTCCCTAATGATCCGGTTGCCATCCGCACCCTTGACATAGGCGGCGACAAACCTCTTGCGTGGCTTTCAAGAAAAGAAGAAGACAATCCCTTCCTCGGTGTGCGCGGGATACGGTTCTGCCAAAGAGAAAGACAGCTTTTCGCCGGACAACTACGATCCATACTTAGGGCGGGCGTTGGTTTTACGATAAAGATCATGGCGCCTATGATAAGTACGGTGGAAGAAGTCCTCTTCTGCAAAGAAACGCTTGCAAACGTCCATGTGGAGCTTGAGCGAGATGGGATTGCGCATGTATGGCCCGTTCCGTTTGGGATAATGGTGGAAACCCCTGCGGCGGCGATCATGGCGGATACACTTGCGGCGGCGTCTGATTTTTTCAGCATTGGTTCAAACGATCTGTCTCAATACATCATGGCCGCTGATCGGGGGAACAACGCGTTATCGGAACTTGCGAACGCCTGTCAAGTTGCGGTCTTGCGGGCGATCAAGATGTCCGCTGACGCCGCGCGCAAGGCGGGCATTCCCATCAGCGTCTGCGGTGATATGGCGGGAGATCCCCTGCTTAGCCAGGCGCTTGTCGGCATGGGTATAACCGAACTGAGTATGATCCCAAGCGCCATAGGCGGCGTTAAACGGGCGATCACCAGCATCTCACGAAAAGAAGCCGAAGAAAAAGTCCGCCGTTGCCTAGCCTGCGCTACGCTTGATGAAGTGATGGATGTTTTGGGCGATGATAGCGCTTCACAATCTTGATGGATAGGAGTATACTTCTTGTATGAAACTAGCGGATAAATTTACATGGTTGCGGGGGTTTCTTGCGCCGGTTTTCTTTTTGGTATACTTTATTCCTGTGTGGACGGGGCGTTTCGGTGAAGCGTCGGTGTTTGTCATGATCCCGTTGCTTGCCTTTGCGGAACTCACCGATTATTTTGATGGATATTTTGCGCGAAAGCGCAATGAAGTGAGCGATTTCGGCAAACTTTTCGATCCGTTCTGTGATGTGATACTCAATGTAACGGTTTTTTTCTGCCTTGCTTTGAGCGGCTATATGCCGCCTTTCGCCCTGTTGCTGATTGTGTATCGTGAATTTGTCATCAACTTTGTACGGCTGATGGCCGCCCAGCAGGGAGTCGCCATCGGAGCGCGCAAGGGCGGAAAAACAAAGACCGTTACGTACATCATCACCTGTTTCTATACGCTTTTGTTGGAAAGTTGCGCGCGATTTGGTTTTGATCCGCCGCTTTTTACAAAGAACATCGTTATCGTCCTTTCCATTATTTGTGTGATACTGGCATACGTTTCTTTAGCCGATTATCTGTTCAGCTTCAGAAAGGTGGTGTTCGCAAAAAAAAAGGATGCCGTTAGCCGCGACTAATTTTTCTCTTTCGCGGCCGTTAGCCATCCTCCCCGTTGATGATTTGGAAGGCGCGGTTCAGTCCGCCGCCTTCACAGCCTCGTATTTTATATGTTGTTCCTCAAGCGTTTCCATAATACGGTCGGCGGTGGCCTGTTTAGGATCAATGCCACTCGCCGAGTCAATGCCATTAATGATCGCCTTGCGGAAGGGCTTGCACTCTATCACGGGACTTGAGGCGACGATAACCTTGTCATGGAAAACCTGATCTGCAAGCATGTCTTCCATGTTGTCGGGGGAAAGGCGCAGACATGAGCCGTTGATTGATACGAATATCATAATGTCAAAAATCCGCATATAAGAATCTATCTCACGAAGCCCGCGCTTTGTTTCCGGGTTGCCGGGTCTGTAACGGGTGCCGCTGGGAAACACCGCTATTATCTGCTTGTTCACCCGAGCTCTATCCATGGCGCGCATTGCCGCCATATTGATTTTTTTGCCACGGTTGATTTCTTCCGGATCAGTTACTTTTACAAGACTCCGGCTGGGATAAATCACGATGCGGGTGAAGGCTTCGGTATAAGCCCGTACCAAGGGGTTGTCTTCATTCAGTTTTTTGCCGGAAATAGCGACGATTTTCTGTGCGATTTCTTTGCCAAAATCACTTTCATCATGCTCCAAAAGATAAAAAATAACAGGCAAGTCCAGATTGCTGTAATGTTCCGAAAGGAGCAACCCTCGCTTTCCCGCCTTGACCTGTTCATAGAAGTCCGCAAAATATTCCCGTCCCTCAAGACGGGAGCCTGGCAACAAATTTTCTGTAAGCATTGCATCCATCATTTTGCGGATGTTTGGATTTCCTTCTTGATACACATTGAATTCATTGATTTTAGCCGGAGCATGGGAAAGTTCGGATAGTTGTCCGAAAAGATGCCCATAACGTTCTTTTAATGATAATCCGTCCATAACACCTACCTTTTCCCTTCATTATAGTATATTATCTTGCTTTGTCAAGAAAAAGATTGTAAGAATTTTCATTTTACCGGAGGCTTTTTCAATATTGAAAAAACTGCGCTGTTTTACGACCGCCGCGCCGCTTTTCTTGCACCGCCGTTTATGCTATTATTTTGGAAAAAGCGGCTGAAAAGTTCGTTTTTTCCTTAAATCTAATGCCGCTTTCCCAAAGCTGTCGCTCTGCGCGTTTTGGGAAAAGCGCTGTTTTCACGCAGAACTGGAGGAAGCGTGTCGTTAAATTGGAAAGAAATCGATCTTATTCTCTCGGAATTGGAATTGCCCGGATCCCAAATTCAAAAGATTGTACAAACAACCTTTGATGTGCTGTGCCTCAAGATACACGGAAAGGCGGGGACAAAAAATATACTCATCGCTCTGACGCCGGGCGCGTGCAGGATGCACGAGACCTTCAAATCCATCCCGAAAAGCGACAACCCTTTGCGTTTTGCGCAGTTTCTTAACGCGCATGTGGTGAACGGCTGGATAGAGGAGGCTGTCCAACTGGGCGACAACCGCATCGTGCGCCTTGCCATTCGTTGCGGCGGCTCCGGTCAGATAAAACTGTACGTCAGGCTGTGGTCAAACGCGGCTAATGTGATAGCTGTTGATGAGACGGGCGCCGTGCTTGACGCTATGAGGCGGCTGCCAAAGCGGAATGAAATAACGGGCGGACGCTATGCCCCCGAAGCCGCGCTTCTGGCGGCAAGTTCCGCAGAGCTTGCCGGAGAGAAAAAGAGCGCCCTGAAAACCTACGCGATCCGTGATCTGGAAGGTTCCGGTTCTTTTAACGAGAAAATAGACGCGCTCTACGCGGAACAGGGCGGCGCACTGTCCCTTGAGGCGCTCCGCGAGCAGGCGCGGCGGACATTTGAAACCCGCATCAACCGCTTGTTCGCCTCCCTTGAAAAACTCGCGGAGAAAGAAGCGGATTTCGCCGGCTCAAACCGGTTCAAGGAATACGCGGACATTATCCTCGCAAATGCGGCTTCCATTAAAGCGGGAGACTCATGGCTTGATGCGCTTAATTTTTACACCGGCGGAACTATCAGGATAGAGCTTGACGCAAAACAAAGCCCCAGTCAACAGGCGGAAGCCTATTACGAAAAGTACCGCAAGGCGAAAAACGGACTTTCCGAAGTGCGGGAAGAGATAGCCGCTGGAAAAAAGGAGCTTGAGCGGCTTGAAACGACCCTTGCGGGACTTTTAACCGAAACCAATCCCCTCGTACTGCAAAAAAAGATCAGAGCCGGCGCGGATCGTTCGGGCGGGGTCATCGGCGGCGCCGTTTCCGCTCAAACCAGAAAAGCGGACGCAAAGCGTCCGGGGCTTTCTTTCAGGCGCCATGACTGGCTTATCATCGTGGGGCGGGATGCGGCTGAAAACGACGAATTGTTGCGCCGCCATGTTAAAGGCAATGATCTTTGGCTCCATGTACGCGATTATGCAGGCTCGTATGTATTCATCAAGCAAAGAGCGGGCAAGTCCTATCCGCTTGACATCCTCCTTGACGCGGGCAATCTTGCCGTATTCTATTCCAAATGCCGCAACAATGGGGAAGCGAATCTGTTTTACACGCCCTTAAAATTTCTGCGCCGTGCAAAAAATGGCCCGAAGGGGCTTGTCATTCCAACTCAAGAAAAAAACCTGCATATAAAAGTAGACCAGAAACGCCTGAAAGAACTGGAATTATGCAGGATTGAGAAATTGTAAGAAGCGACTCGCATCCTAAATCCGTACATAGTGTATGAAACGCATGGATATGGCGCGCGACGCGGCGCGTGTTGCGGCGCTTGCGCGGGAATGCCTTTTTCCAGCCGGTTGCGCGGTCTGCAAAAAGACGCTCGTGACCGGAGAGGACGCTTGGTATGGATTGTGCGCCGGTTGCAGAAGAACATTTCCCGTTGAACTGGAAAACCGTTGTTTGATATGCGGGAAACCGCTTGTTTCCGAAAATGGACTCTGTATGCGGTGCAGGGAAACGTCCGGCGTCTCGCAGGCGGAAAAGCCGGACGAAGCGCGACAACACAACTTTGATCGGTTGCTCCCCATTTTCCCCTATGCCGGTGCCTGCCGGACGCTTCTATCGGCTTATAAATTTGGAAAGAACAGAGCCGCCGGCAATTTTCTTATGGAAAAACTGCTGGAAGCCTTGCATTTCTTTCTTGAAGATTTCACGGAGCCGGCGTTGGTGCCGGTTCCGGCCCGGCATGGAAAGATAAAACGCGAAGGCTGGGATCAGATGGAATATCTCGCCCGCCTGATTGAAAAGAAAAACGACGCGCCGCCCGTCTATCGCTGTCTTAAACGGCTTCCCTCGCAGACCCAGAAAACGCTGGGATACAAAGAAAGGGCGGTCAACCTCGTGCGCCGTATACAGTGTTTTCGGACTCCGCCCAAAGAAATCATACTGTTTGACGATGTGTATACAACCGGCGCGACCATGAACGTGTGCGCCGACGTGTTAAAACAAGCGGGGGCAAAAAAAGTGTATGGAATATGCCTTTTCCACTCATAGCTGCGGCGTGTTTCAAGGGCTGATCTGGCGATGCCGCGATAAAAGCGTCCCGGTACGGACAAAAAAATCAAGGTTTGGACCGTTTCATCCACTCAAGTCAACCCCTTGACGACATTTTCTATTATTTTCAGGTGTTCATACACGCAAGATAATTGTCTGTCTATTATTTCCGCATTCTTATTATTGTCTTCCTGTTGTACGGCGCCGCTTGCGAGATATTCAACAGAAGTGTTGAGAGCCGATGCTATCCGTATAGCGTCATTAACTCTTGGATAAATTCCTTTTGCGATCCATCCTTGAAAAGTGTTAAAACTGATTCCTGATCTTTTGGCAATCCATTCCTGAGTGGTATTCTGCTGTTTTATTCTCTTTTTTACATTTTCCCAAAATAGTTCGGCGTTCATGGAAATAGTATACAAGCTGCTTTTTAAATTCTGTCTAAACAGACATAAATATGCTTGAAAAATAAATCTAAATAGAATACTATATGCTATATATCAGTCTATATAGACTGAATCTATACCATAACTCGTCTTTTTAGATGGCAAAGGAGCTTTTATGAAAAAGAGCGTGTTTTCTTTGGGAATGCTGATCGTTATGTTGGCATTCGGGTTTGGCTTGAAATAATAACAATACAGAGCGGAATTCCAAACATGTTTTTGTGGCGACAACGAGAGTAGTTTCCGAAGCGGTTTTGAAATCTAAATTTTAAAACCGCTTTTTAAATCATATCCCGAAAACTAATCTCGCTCAGCAGTCTATCTCGCAACTACTCGCCCTCAATTATAGAAAGAAAAAACATGGAGCGACGCCCGATCCTGTTTCACGCATAATAGCTACGGCGTTGTTTCATCAGATGATCCGTCAACGGCCTCGGCTTCAGTCGCCAGTTCATCTGGCGGCTCATCCGTGGAGGAAGCGTCATCCGCCTGTATCTGCGGCGCCGGAGTCTTCGCGCTGTTAAAATAATCATCGTCCACAGGGATCGCGCTGGACGGTTTTGCGAAATCTCTGACCAAGCTCATGAGGAAGTTGTCGTCAAGATACGCGGCAAGCGTTTCCGCTTGGTCTCGTGTGTAGTACATTCTGATACGCAACGATGTCTTTGTGGGTTTACTGTCGGAGCCTGAACTGTCCGATTCCGCCTTCGCTTCAAGCTGGAGGGTGGAAAAATACGGTGTGAGCTGTCCCGATGAAGTTTTTTTGAACGAATAGCCGATGCATAGTTTGGGATATGCGGTCGTCCTTTCGGAAAAAGAGGCGGGCAATGTACTCCATACCGTCATGCCTTGCAATGCCCCATAAATCGCACGGGATTTTGAGTCTTTGGTGATAAGCGCCTGCGCGTTATAGTCGCTTTTGTAGCGCTCAAACGCCGCGATAAAAGCGTCGCGGTTGGGTTTGTCCCAGTATTGCAGATAAGTCAGCGTTTGGTATTTGAACGTCACATACACGGCGTTGATGCGGGGATCGAAGAACACCTTAGTCTCTTTCGCTTCTATAGAAGAAGAGAAAAATTTATCGAATTGCACCGTAACCGTTCCGATTTCAATGGGATCAATGTCCGCTATCATGTTGGGATTCTGTCTGGGTGGGGAAGATTCGCAGGACGCGAATAAAAACACTATGCCGGCAATGACAAGCGCGCCTGAACAAGTTTGAAAAAATTTGTACATCATGCAATGACTATAGCATAACGAGTGAAAAAAAACAAGCGCAATCAGTCCGTTCGCCTCTTCAAAGGCTTCCGCCATCCGCTTATTGCAGTTAAAGGAAGATATCTCCTGACCTATATCCTAGATAAACGCCACCTTCCGGGCTCGAATAACATAGTCTGAATGGTCTTGCAGATGGAAAACCAGTTATCGCTGCGAATACGGATCAAAATTTTGTCAAATCGGATACGAATTGATAATCCCCAAATTTCCCATGTGTCTAATAGTCTTCCAATTATTCAAAAAATGAAATATACTACACCCATTATGAAAGAACAGGGAAGCGGAAACTGTGCAACGGCCAGTTCCGTCAGGATCGGTGAATTTGCTGGTCGTGTCAAAGCGAACATCGAAAAAGTGTTTTTGGGAAAGGGCGGGTCCATTGACACGCTCATCGCCGCCTTTCTTGCCCGGGGACACGTGTTGCTGGAGGATGTCCCCGGCACGGGCAAGACCATCCTGGCCCGCGCCTTTGCCAGCAGCCTGGGGATCAGTTTCGTCCGGATACAGTGCACCCCGGATTTGTTGCCCGCAGACATCCTTGGGGTCTCGGTATGGCAGGATGGAGACTTCGTGTACCGCCCCGGCCCCATCGTAAACCAGTTCATCCTGGTGGACGAGATCAACCGGGCCACTCCCCGCTCCCAATCCGCTCTGCTGGAGGCTATGGCGGAAGGACAGATCTCCGCAGAGGGGAAACGTATGGCCCTGCCGGATCCTTTTTTCGTGCTGGCCACCGAAAACCCTGTGGAGTTCGAGGGAACCTTTCCTTTGCCGGAAGCGCAAAAGGACCGCTTCCTCCTCTCCATGGCCCTGGGCTACCCGGATCGAGAGTCCGAGGGACAGGTACTGGAAAACCAGCGCCGCCTGAGCCACCCCGTAACCGATCTGACGCAGGTGGCGGAGTCCTCTGAGATATTGGTACTCCAGGAGGCGGTTACGCAGATACATGTGGAGCCGGCGGTTAAAGGTTATATCCTTACCCTGGTGCAGGCCACCCGGCAGGAACCCAACCTGCGGGTAGGCGTCTCCCCTCGGGGCAGCCTTGCCCTATACCGGGCCGGGCAGGCCCTGGCGGCGATTCGGGGACGGAACTTCGTAACCCCTGAGGACATCAAGGAACTGGCGCCGCCCGTGTTCCGCCAGCGGATGCTTCTCTCCCCGGAGGCTCTGGTCCGAGGCGTCACCCCCGACCGGATCATCGCCTCCATCATGGACCGTACGCCCGTGCCGGAGTACACTGCGCCATGAAGGGCGCCGGTTTGACCCAGGTGCACAAGACGGGTCCGAGACGCCTGTTCGGTTTGGCTGGCTTCTGCGCCGTGGTGTACCTCTTTTCCCCCCTGTACCTGCTCCAGTTCATGGCCTTGTTCGCCTTGCTCGTGATCCTGGGCGCCCGCATGTACAGCGAGCGCCTGTTTCGCCGCCTCCGCGTGATCCGCCGTGACCGGGAGATCCGTTGCTTCCGCTTCGGGTGGGTCGATGTCGAACTGACCGTGGAAAACACCGGACCCCTGCCGGCCTTCATGCTGGCCATGGGGGATTGTCCCGGGGACTTGGCCGTGTTTAAGAATCACAAACGCCTCGCCACCCTGCCAGGCCGCTCCCGCCTGTCCTTTACCTGGCGGGCCTACTGTTCGGAACGTTGCACCGGCAGCTTGGGTCCCGCCCAACTGCGTTGCTCCGACCCCTTGGGACTCTTCCCCTTCGTTGTCATCGCGGAGGAAACCACGCGCCTCGTCGTCTACCCGGCGCCCGGCAGGGTCGCCATCCCCAACCCCGGCGGCATCCCCTTGGGCAAACTCTCCAGCCGCAACCCCCTGTACGAGGATCTGACCCGCCGCCGCTCTCTGCGCGAGTACAGATCGGGGGACGAGCCCCGGCGGATCAACTGGAAAGCCTCGATCAGGAGTCTGGCGACACAAAGACCCCCGGAACTAGAGACCCGGTACACCGCCCACACGCCCACCCTGCTGGTCAACGAGTACGAGGCGGCGATCTCCTACCCGCTGGTGGTCTTCCTCAATCTGGACCCCGACGAGTACACTCTGCGCAAACGGGAACTGTGGTTCGAGCGGGCCATTGAGGCCGCCGCGTCCCTCTGCCTTATGGCCTCCCGGGATCGTCAGGACCTGGGGATGATCCTCTACATGCCCTGGGGGGAACCGGACGTCGGCCCCGGCAACCTCATCAAACCCAGCCCCTTCACCCTGCTTCCCATCATGGAGCGCCTGGCCGCCATCAAACGGCCCCGCGCCCCCGCCGACGGGGTCACTGCGGACACGGCGGGCTCCCAATCAAACCAAACGAGGACTCAGCCTAACTCGACGAATCCCCGGTCAGCAGGAGACCATATTCCTCAAAACCCCGGACCGGCGAACCTGCGCGGCAGCGCCCGATCCTTGCTGGACCAGGGCAAGCGCCTCCCTTACGGCGCCCGCCTCGTCTACACCGGACCGGACCTGTCGGATGAGGACTACATCGCCCTCAACACCCTGCGGGACTGCCGCCTGAGCCTGGAATATCTGGTCCTTGACGAACGACGGCTGTCCTCCCTCGCGCCGGGCGGCGCGCCTCGTTACCAAATGCGGGAGAGCGGCTATGATATCCTCTAAACCCGGACAGACAGTCCCTGATCAGACAGCAACCGGCCAAATCAACCGGTTCCGGCCCGATGGCGAGGACCCGGCGGACGAGCGCCCCGACCCCTTGGACCCCCGCGCAGTACCGCGCAATCCCTTCTATCGCGTCCTGTCCCTGTACCTGCCTTGGTCCATCCTCGTCTGCCTCTTGCCTGCGGGACTCGCTCTGATCCACCGCCTGTTGCCGGACATCCCCCTCTTCGGCCCATCCATGGCCCTAGCTATCTATGCGCCCGCTCTGCTCGTCAGCGCCGCCGTAACCATCTATCTGGAATTCTTGGACCCCCGAACTAGCCACAACGCCGCCCACATCCGCGGAGGAATCTTGTCCATCGCCGCCGCCTACCTCACCTCGTCCCTCCTGTCGTTCAGACTCCCCCTCAGCCTGTCCGGCATCGTGCGCCAATTCTTCCCGGCCCCGGGAAACATCACTGCGGCCCTGTCCGCCCTGTACATCTGGGTCTTCGTCATCCGCCTGCGGGGCTTGTTCCACGCCCGGGAACTGTTCGAGCGCTACCTGCGCCACCACCAGGGCGAGGAACTGCGCCGGATCATGCTGGAAAACGCCAGCGTCATGGTGGCAGCGGAAACCCAGAGCCGCTTGACGATTCGACGCTACAGCATCCAACTGGGAATCGTTTTCGCCCTCGCCCTCGCCTGCGGCTTCCTCAAAGCCCCTCTTTCGCTTTTCCAGCGCACACTCACCATGATCGTCATCGTAATGGCCGCAGTCATCTTCTCACTCCTTAACCAGTTCCGCCAGGAACAGCGCTTCGCCGGCGAAGGCATCGCCGTCCCCGCCCCCGAACGCCGCAACCGCATCGGAGCGGGAATACTGTTCTGCGCCGCCGCCGGACTCCTTGCCGCCCTCTGCGCCTCGAACAACAACCTGCTTCCCATCTCCATCATCGCCGCGTTTTTCGCTTGGCTCGCCCGCCTCCTCATCCGCCCCAAGCAACTCATAGAGCGCCCTCTCGAACTACCCGATCAGTCCCAGTCCATGCCCCTCGATGCCCCGAGCCTCATAGAGTCACTTGGCGTCGAGGAAACTGAACCCTGGCCATTCTGGAATTACCTCCTCTACATCGCTCTGACCCTGATCATCGCAGCCTTCCTGTGGTTCATGGTAAAACCCCTCTTCACCATCAAAGCCAGCTCCGGCAAGATACCCTTCCTCCTCAAAGTGTTCCGCCTCGTCCGTAGCGGTCTCTTCGGACTAAAACGGGCGCTCCGCAACTTTTTCGGATGCCTGGGTCGATCCCCCGCAACACAGATCAGCGTCAGCGACGGAGACCTGCAAAGCGTGACGGAGGACATCATGAGCGCCTGGTCCAAAACCCGCAGGCGCGAACTGCGGCAAAGCCTCAGCCTCTTTGCCCGCCTCATCCTGTGGGGAGAGCGGAACTGCCACACAAGCTGGAAACCCAGCATGGGACCCGGCGAATTCTGCGACCTCCTCGCCAGCGCCGCAACCCGGACAAGCCCCGGCGCCGATCATGAGAAGGGAAGCATCGCCTCCGCGATGCCCCCGCCCGGACAGAGTCCCGGGATATCCCTAGCCATCCTTCGTTGCGGCGAAATTTTCGAGGAAGCTCTCTACGGACCCGGCCCTCCGGACAAGGAAACACAGCGCGAATTCCGTCGGCTCGTGAAGGACATCACGAAATAAACTACAACGAACTCTACTGAATCTGCACGTTACATATGAAAATCATTTCATCCGCGTTCCATCCGGTGAGTGCGTCAAACGTGTTCACCTATATACAGTGTGGCGAATGTGGCGCCATAGCCAAGCGCTGTACCACAGCCAGTCCGAACGTGGCGCGGCGCGTATGGCGGCGCGAATCGCTATTTTAGCGACATGAGAGTATAAGTAGTTAAACGCAATGCCCCCAAAAATTTTATGAAAATATATTGGAAAAATAATAAGGTCGAATTTCATTTGAAGTGCGAAAGTAGCGGGGCATAGAAACGGCAACGTAAACACGGTGGAATAAGGCTGCTACGCCAGGCTATCGGAGGGAAACGACGCCGTATACCCACTATACCACGGATGAAAGGAACGCGCTCAGGCAATGGAAGGCGCGGGGTTGCCCAAAAGCTTCCGCCAGTGACACTCGGCAAGCAGGCAAGCGGCATACGCCGCGAGATAAGCCGGAACGGGACCGGCGGGGTGTACGCCGGCGGCGAGTCCCAGTCGTTAAGCGTATGGAGGAGGTTGGAAGCCAAGCCCCAAACGCGATGACCCTGCGCTGGCACGGGAAATCATGCCTTTGTTCAAACAAGACCCGCCTCCCGATCAGATTTCAGGCCGGTTGGAATGGACCGTGCAAGTTTTCATAGAAAGAGACCGCTTGAAGAAATATGCGGGAAGGCGAAAGCCAATTTGGAGCTTCCTCCCGCGCATTCCCCCGATTGTAATCCGATGGAGAAAGGCTGGGCGAATATGAAGCGTGTTTTACGCGGCGGCGCCCCTCTTTGTGATTCGCTTCAAACTGCAATTTACGATTGTTGGTGTCAGGTGGTTTTGCGTAGAACCACTATAATATAGAAAGCGTCTATACCGATAGCAACTATGCGTATTATGAGCGTTTTTCATCAGAGGCTCTGACTGTTACGAAGAAAAACACGCAAAAGATTGAAAGGAAACATCTGTCCTTGAGAGCCTGGAGCGCCCGGTTAGCGAGGAAAGGGCTGCGTCTTTCAAAAACAGAACAGACGCACAAGATAGTTGTCGCCCTTGCAATAAAGGTCTGGTTTTTGGGGGGAGTGTGTTTGCTTCAATAATTTTAGAACATTACCAAATTTTGAAAAAGCTTCGATCAGAGTCTGTTTAATATCTTTACAAGATGCATAAGCGGAAGTATAGTGGAATAAAACAACAGAAAAGGCGGAGGCGATATGAGGGCGGTCTATCCAATGAGAGAATAGCGGCGGCTCTCTTGCATAAATTTTGTTTCTGATGTAAGATTGTAGTGTGGATAAAAAATCCGGTTGGAGTTATTTTCTAATTAATGGTATGAGGTGGCGTGAATGGGCGCTTTAGGCATTGTTCTGTTGGTGTTTTTCATAATAACAGCAATTCTGCTGGTGTTTCTTGTCCTTATTCAGGATGAAGAAGGTGACAGTTTAGGCGGTATTTTTGCGGGTGGAAGTTCATCCGCGTTTGGTTCGCGTTCTGGCAACATACTGACCAGGGCGACCTCTGTGTTAGGCGCGTTGTTTCTGATCTTGAGTTTAGGGCTTGCCCTTGTGAGCAAGTCTGACACCGGATCGGGCGTCGAAGCTGCGGGAAGGCAATTGTCCACCGAATCGTCCGCAGGCAACTGGGTGGATGAAGAGTTGGGCGGCGCGGACGATTCCGGCGCTACAGCCGAATAGCTGGCGCGAACCAATGAAACGCGGTTTTTAGCAAGCGTCGCGCACGGGCGCCGCATCATCCAGATGGGGCGCCTGCGACTAGGAGTCATTGGTTCCAAAAACGGAGGAAGTATGCTTCTAAGCGAAGTGTTTACAAAAGACCTCATTAAAATTAATTTAGAAGCCGAGGATAAAGATGAGGCTTTTGAGGAACTGGTTGATTTTTTTTGTACCGTTAGAAATTCGAATGCGCGTGAAGAAATATTGAAAAGTCTGAGAGAGAGAGAAAAGCTCATGTCAACAGGCATCAAACCCGGGGTTGCGATTCCGCATGGAAAATTGCTCTTTCTTGACGAGATACAAGGGATATGCGGCGTTTCAAAAAAAGGCGTTGAATACGATGCCTTGGACGGACAGCCGGTTCACCTTATCTTTATGATTCTGGTGCCGGGCGAAACGGACAAACATCTCAAGGCGCTTAAAAATCTCGCCGAATTGCTTCTGAACCCGCAATTCTATATAGACATGTGTTCACGGAAGAATGCAGAGGGCGTTTACAACACCCTTAAAGAATATGAAGATCACTTTATAGAAATGATATAAGCGGCGCGAACATAATATGCGCCGTTCTGTTTTATAGGGGAGTAAATGTGGAAGACTCTGATGTTTTGCGGCGCTTGTTAAAAATAGAGGCGGAAGCGGCGGCGCTCGTGAAAGACGCGGCTGCGGAAGCCAGCAAGCGCATCGCGGAAGCGGAAAAGCAGAACCGGCGGCGTTATGACGACGCCTATAGCGCGGAAGCGGCCGCGCTTGAGGAAAAGTACAGAGCGGATATTGCCGCAGTTAAGAGTGCGTATCAAAGGCAGCTTGATGACTTTACCGGAAGTCTTAATGTCATGCAAGTGAATAACGAGCGGTTTTCACAGTTGTTTGAAAGCCTGTTGTTTGAAAATGCTGGTGGCGAAGAAAAAAAAGAACCGATCAAAAAAACAGCCAAAGCGGAAGCTCCATTGTTTGCTCCCGCTTATGAAGCCGGGCGGGAACAATAATGTCCGGGGAGCGCGCGTATATTTATGCAAAAACATGCGGAATCATCGGCAACTCCTTTGTGGGCAAGCGCATCCTTTCTCTTATGAATGTGAATCGCCTCGCCGAATTGGATAGGTTTGTATTTCCGGAAGGAAGCAGAGAGCTTCCCGAACGAGAGCTTCTCCCTGACCTCGAAAGACGCATCACAGCCCGTTCTATCGCGCAGATTGGAACGATTATCGGATGTTTCCGCAATCCGCCGGAATTGCTTGTTCTCATGCTTCAATCGTATGAATACGGGAATCTCAAGAATGTGTTTGCCGCCCTTGCCAACAAAGAAGCGAAGCCTCCGCACATCACCGATATAGGGAAATTCCGTACCGTCAACTTCGAAGCCTATCCCGATATTGAAAGCATGCTTAAAAATACGGAATTCGTATTTCTATTGAACGATTTGAAAGGATCGCCGGAAACGCTTCAAGACACGATTGCGTTGCAAACTAAACTTGACAAGCATTACTATACGCGGCTTTACGCGGCGCTTGAGCGGCTTCCCCACGCTGATCGTTTTGGCATTGAAAAGATTATTGACAATGAGATTCAGCTTAGGAACGCATCGTGGACATTGCGGATGAGAACCTATTACAACATGAATGTTGAAAGGATCAAAACCATGCTCATAACGATAGACGGAAAAAAAGACTTGACAAGCGATGCGATTGCTTCGTGCGCATTCTCGTTGGATGTCCGCAATGACTGGGCGCGTTGGAAATGGGCGGAATTGGTGAACAGCGAAATAACAACGCCGTCTTCTTCATATTGGGCAATAGATCCTCGCTATTTTCAAAACAAGGCTTCCCGTCGCCTTTACAAATGGACATATCAAAGTTTTCATGCCAAACCTTTTTCACTTCTTCCGGCATTCTGTTTCATACGTCTTAAACAGTTCGAAGAAGACCTTCTCACCAGTATCGCCGAAGGCTTCGGCTTTGGGTTGCCTTGCCGCGAAACGTTGGGGCTTTTGGGAGCAGTGTCATGATTATGCCTCGAAGAATGAAGCGTGTGGAACTTACGGCGCTTGAAAAAGACATTGACGCGGTTGTTGAATATTTGGGCAGGCGGAGCCTCATGCAATTTTCCGAACAGCGCGAGGAGCAAGCGGCAATAAACGACGAGAGGCTTGAAAGCCTTGAAAAATTAGAAGAATTTCAGCAAATAGAGGAAAATGAAAAAAAGAGAGCCAATTATATAGAAGCAAAACTTGAAGAAATCAGAGAAACCGCCGCGTATCTTGGTCTGGCATTGCCCGTAGAGCCGTACGAGACAAGCCGCCTCCCGACTGCGGACGATGAAGTCTTGCGTGGGAAAATCTGCTCTCATATACTCGGTTTGCGTACCCGTGAAGCCGAAGAAAAGAACGAGAGGCAGAAGCTGGAAAACGCTCTGACCGAGGCGCGGGCGTTTGCGGCGCTTAACGCGCCGTTCTCGGAACTGGATCAGCTTTCTTACCTTACGTTGCGCGTTGGGCGCCTTGACATGAGGGGGCAGGCTGAAGTCAGAAAAAACCTTTCGGACAGGGCGGCGATCATCCCGCTGAATGACGACAAAATACTTGCGGCGTCTTCCCGCATCGGGCGTTTTGCCTTGGATTCCGAGCTTAAAAAACGGTCGTTCACGCCCATCGCCATTCCGAAAGACTATCTCGGCATACCGGCGGAATTGCTTGCAAGCCTTGAATCGCGGCAAAAACTTACGGAAAGCGGCTTGGAAGCTATAACCGAAGAAAAGAACAAACTGCTTGATGAATACAGGACGCCTCTTCTGTCGCTTGCCGCTTCCTACGCCATGGCAAATGTTACGGAACAGGTGAAACAAAGGCTCGTGGCTACGAAAAGCGCCTATCTTCTAACGGGCTGGATGCCTGCGGACAGTCTGAATTCCATTGTTTCGGAGCTTGTTAAGATTACGTCAGGCAGAATCGGCATACGCACCCTGAACCCGGACGAGGTGCCTTCGGTGCGGGACGGAAGCGAGAAAGTTCCTACCGCCTTGAGCCACGGCAAATTCGTGAAGGGCTTTGAGCCGCTTGTCTTCTCCTATGGCGCTCCGCTTTATGGCGCGATAGATCCCACCTCGTTTGTCGCCGTGTTCTTCACCCTGCTTTTCGGCGTCATGTTTGGCGACGTGGGGCAGGGGCTTGTACTGTCGCTCATCGGGCTTCTTCTGCAAAAGAACTCCAAATTTATGCGGAGTTATAAAAACTTTGGCGGCCCGCTTGTCGCGGTGGGCGCTTCTTCAATGTTCATGGGTCTCTTGTATGGCGCGGTGTTCTCAAACGAGACTCTTCTGGAAGCGCCTACCCTTGCGGTCACCGGTTTTTTTGCCGATACGCCTGTGGGCGCGTATTTTGGCTGGAGCGCCGTTCCAAAAATTCTGCACCTTATGCCTGAGAAGGGGAGCCTCGACAAACTTTTTTATTTCTTTGGCTTCACGCTGGCGCTGGGTGTGATCCTCAACTCTACAGGACTCGTTTTTAACATCATAAATCAGTTGATCAAAAAGAATTACGAAAAAGCCTTCTTTTCAAAAACAGGAATTGCCGGCGCGGTGTTCTTCTGGTACGTCATCAGCATAGCGGTGAGGCTCATCCTGAATGACAGACTGCGCTGGTTCGACATTCCAGGTATCGCAATCCCGCTTTTGGGCGTCTTCTTTGGCGAGGCGTTAGGGCGGCTTATTTCCGGCGAACGCCCCATACTCAAAGAAGGGCTTATGGTTTTTATCATAGAAGGGATCGTGGAAATTCTTGAGACGCTGTCCAGTTATATCTCGAACAGCGTCAGTTTCCTCCGTGTGGGGGCTTTCGCGCTGTCCCATACGGTTCTATCGTTCATCACGTTTACCATGGCCGGCATTGTGGCGCGCGGGTCGTCATTCGGACCCGTGTTTTCACTGGTCGTCATCATTTTTGGAAACGGAATCATCATTGTACTTGAAGGAATGATCGTGGCAATTCAGGTTACACGTCTTCAATATTATGAATTTTTCAGCAAATTCTTTACCGAAACTGGCGTACGGTTCACTCCGTTCAGATTTCGTAAGGAATGACATCTTGTCCGCATCGTGCGCTTGCAAGGTTCGGCGAGCCTTCGAACTTCGGTTCGACTTTAAAGAAATTATGTAACTGTGGGGTCATTTTTTTGGCGTCGTCAATGATGTAACCGCCAAAAGGCGCGGCATTAGACTCCACTGCGAATAAACATCTGACACCTTAAGGAGGAATTGTATGAAATGTAAAATGATTGGCATTGCATTTGCCCTGTTTGTTTTTGCCTCGGCGTTTTTGTTCGCTCAGGAGGAAGCGGCGGCGGAGCAAAGTTCTGGTTCGGCGGTTAAGTACATCGCGGCGGCGGTCGCTGTGGGCATCGCCTGTATTGGCGGCGGTCTTGCGGTCGGTCAAATTGGAGCCGCGGCAATGGGCGCGATGAGCGAAAACGCCGAGCTTTCGGGAAAAGCCATGCCTTTTGTCGGTCTTGCGGAAGGCATCTGTCTGTGGGGCTTTCTGGTCGGGTTGCTCATACTCATTTTGTAGCCGCCTGTGGACTATTTTTTCATCGGCGATCCGGAGTTGGTTACGGGCTTCAAGTTTGTAGGCATTGACGGCGTAGCCGCCAATAACGAAGAGGAAGCCCGCCGCGTGTTTCGGCGCGTCACCGAAGGTTTTGATGAAGTGACAAATGCGGCTGTTCCCACTGAAAACTGCCGCATCCTCATCTTGACCCAGGAAGTCGCGGATTGGCTTGGCGAGAAACTTATTGATTGGCAGCTTGGCGCCCAATATCCCCTCATTGTAGAACTGCCCGGCATGTTGGGGAAAATACAAGGTAGGAAGACGCTTGTGGATTCGATTCGGGAAGCGATAGGAATTCACGTATAGCGGCGAATGCCGGCGGCATTCGCCGGGGAGGATGTATGACCGTTAAAAATGAACCTAAAAACAAATCATGGCTGATACGGCAATTACGGAACCTTTTTGAACACAGGGCTTTGTGGCTCTATTTTTTGTGCGATGAAGCGAAGAAAAAAGGTTTTGCCCCTGAATCTTTTGCGCCGGACGCCATACGCCGGTGCGGGCTTTTTCAGGGAGGCGCTATAGCCGAAATCGCAGTGAACGCCAGTACCGGAAAGCCGAGCCTCAAAACCTTGCGGAAAAAACTCTTCGGCTTGCCCGGAAGACTCATTTTTGAAATGAAAATCCAGCGCATGACGGATGACAATTTTGATGTTGATTTTCATTACTGCCCGCTGGTCAACGCATGGCAAAAGCAAGGTTGTTCCGTGGAGGAAATGACGCGACTCTGCGATTTCGCCATGTGGGGCGACCGTGGCATAGCGGAGAGCTTTGGTTGCATCCTTGATCTGCAAAAGACCATTGCAAAAGGCGATGGCATCTGCGAGATACGCTTTAAACGGAAATGAAGGGCGATGCGGAGATCGGCCTTAAAAACGCGCCTCGCGCATTTAGGCGCCGCATCACACAAACCCCACGCGCCAGTGCCAGACCGGCGTTGACAGTTTCGAAGAAAAAGAATTGACGCGGTTGAAATCGGGCAGCCACTCGTTGCCTGCGGACATGTCCGGCGTCAATTCCTGATAAAAGCCGTCTTCTATGCCGAATTCGTCAAGCCAGCAGAGAACAGTCTCGTATTCCGCTTCATGGACAGAGCGGTCGGGTATATCTCCGTTACGGACCGGCGTGTACTGCATCATGAGCGAAAGCAAGCCTTTTCCCATGGCATTTTCCGCAAACCAGTGAAGGACATCCCGCGTAGAATCAAGATGTCCGGGCAACACAAGGTGCCGTACAATGACGCCTGAACGCAGGACGGCTCCCTCATAGCGGAGGTTTCGAAATTCGAGCGTTTTCTTTATCGCGGCTGACGCGACCTCGCCGTAATCTGCGGCTTTGAAAAAGCGCTCTGCCAGTGCGGAATCAAGGGTCTTTAAATCTGGCAGGTACGCATCGATCACATCTTCAAGCAGAGACAGGGCTTCGAGCGTTTCATAGCCAGAAGAATTCCATAGAACCGGAATGACCAAGCCTTGCTTCCGGGCGGCTCGTATTCCGGCGGCAAGAGCTGGAGCGACATGGCTTCCGGTGACGATGTTGATATTTTCCGCGTGTTTCTCTTGAAGCGCAAGGCATATCCGCGCAAATTCAGCTTCGGTCACGATTTTTCCCATACCTTGTTGAGAAATCTGATAGTTCTGACAAAATGCGCACTGGAGAGCGCACCCGCTCACAAAGATTGCGCCGGAACCCCCGACTCCTGTAATGGGCGGCTCTTCTCCCCGGTGGATGGCGGCGGCGGCGATGCGGAGCGCCGCCGTTTCTCCGCAAAAGCCCTTGTTTCCAGCCAAACGGTCAACGCCGCATCCACGGGGACAGAGACGGCAGTTTTTGTATGAAGATAAGGCGTCGTTCACACAATCAGTATACCATAAACAGACTGTCAAAGGCAATGCGCCTCTTTTGGAAGAAGCGTCGCGCATGTATGTAAAACAAGCCGCTCGGCGTTAATCTTTGGGCGGCTTGTAAAACCTTCCTTTTATCTGCTCGGTTTTTAATATGTTGATGAAGGCGTCCGTATCAATTTCTTTGATGGCGGCGGTGAGAAATGCGTCTTCGTTCGCCGCGACCACCGAATAGAGCAACGTTTTTTCAGCCATACGGTACATGCCTACGCCTTTGATGGCTGTCGCGTCGTGCCGGGTCTTGTCGCGGATAAGATGGTATATCTCGTCTGGTTTGCTGGTGATGATGAGCAAGGTCTTCTGTTGATATCCGTGGTAAAAAGAAGCGAGCGCGACGGTTGTGGCAAACTGAAAAATAATCGAATAGAGCGCTTTATCCAATGAAAAGAGGGATGCGGCAAGGACGAGTATCACACAGTTGCCCGTGAAGATGTAGTTCCATGCATCCTTGCCGTATTTTTCGGAAATAAAAACGGCGATAAAATCCGTGCCTCCACTCGTGGCGTCGGCGAACAGGCACAAGCTTATCGACATCGCGTTCAAAATTCCGCCGAAAACCGCTGAAAGCAGGGGATCGTGCAGTTTGATAAGATCAGTGAACAGCTTCGGCATCCAGTCCGTCAAAAATCCGCAGACAATCACCATCAACACGGAGAGCAGGGTGAAACGTTTCCCGATGAGCTTGAAGCAGACGACCGCCGGCGCCACATTCAACAGGTAGAGTACAACGCTGAAAGGCAGGTGTATATGGAAAAACTGCTCGAAAACTTCCAAAGTAAGTAGCGTAAGTCCGGTAAAGCCGCCCGGTACAAGCCCCCCCGCATACACAAACGTATTGATGTTAAACGCCATCAGCGTGGCGCCGGCGACAACCAGCGTCATTCGTTTTGCCAGATGTATCGTAGACTTGCGCAACGGAGCAAACATCGTGAATTGGCGCAGGGCGCCCGCAGTTTTTTTGTTTTCTTCACTATTATTCATTATTTTCCGCCTAATCGCTTCATTGAAATGTATGGACACAACGCCGCTGGCGAAAAAACGGCGTTAGCGCGCCACAGTTTGCATAATATTCCTTGCGAAACGAGATACATGAACGACACGCCGCCACTTTGCGCCGCCTTTCCATCTTGAATATGAAAGCTTTTTAACTATATCATAAAGAACGAAGCGCGTTAAGTGTGGAATGAGAAGGCGTAAACGCCGTATTTTACGCAAAAAAAATTTTGCGGCGCAAAAAAAGCGTAAAAAAACAAAAAAAATTAAATAGACGGCTTGCAAAAAAAATCTAGTAATGTTATATTTATAACATAAGGGATGAAATAAAAGACCTTTGGTCTTAATCCCTACCGGTTGCACGGATGTTGCCGGTACATTCTTTCAGGGAGGATGATTATGATCATCAACCACAACTTAAGCGCTCAGTTCGCTGATCGCTCTCTGGGTATTACCCAAACTTCTATTAACAAAAACATCGAGAAACTTTCTTCCGGACTTCGCATTAATCGCGCTGGCGATGATGCTTCCGGTCTCGCTGTTTCTGAAAAACTTCGCAGCCAGATCCGCGGTTTGAACCGCGCATCCGCCAATGCCTTGGACGGCATTTCCTTCATTCAGACAACTGAAGGTTACCTACAGGAAAGCCAGGACATTGTGCAACGCCTCCGCGAACTCGCGGTGCAGAGCGCCAACGGCATTTATACCGCCGATGATCGCGAGCAGATTCAGGTTGAAGTTTCCCAGCTTGTTGATGAAGTGAACCGCATCGCTTCCCACGCCCAGTTCAACGGTTTGAACATGCTTACCGGACGCTATGCCCAGGAAGGCGGCGAGGACAGCATGTACTTCCATATCGGAGCCAACATTGATCAGCGCGAGCAGGTCTTTATTGGTGAGATAACCGCAGGCTCCCTCGGGCTTGGCGGCGATCAGGGACCGATCTCCCTCCAGAGCGCGGATGATGCGAACGCCGCTATCGGCACGCTTGACAGCGCCCTCAAGATCATCAGCAAACAACGGGCTGATCTCGGCGCATACCAGAATCGTCTGGAACATGCTATTCGTGGCATTGACATCGGCGCGGAAAACCTTCAGGCTTCCGAATCCCGTATCCGCGACACCAGCATTGCTGCGGAAACTGTCGCGTACACCAGGAACCAGATTCTGTCCCAGTCCGGCACCGCGTTGCTTGCCCAGGCAAATCAGAGGTCCAACTCTGTTCTTTCACTGCTTCAATAAGCGGGCGGCGTAACCCCCGTACGGTTTCGCCTCTACGGCGGAGCCGTACGGTTTACAGAGGGTGTATGCAGTGCATGATGGATCGTTTGTCAAGTGAATAATGGTCGGCTTAGCTGGTTGTTATTTGTCCAGCTAAAAGCTGGGTGATTGAAAAGTGTATGCTTTTTGACTAAGTGGAACTTGACAGGCGATCCTTTTTGTTATTGCAGGGGGAAATAATGATAATAAATCATAATTTAAGCGCTCAATTCGCCGACCGCGCATTAGGTATTGTACAAAATCAGATAAACGGCAATATTGAGAAACTTAGTTCGGGAGAGCGGATAAACAAAGCCGCCGATGATGCGTCGGGACTTGCGGTTTCCGAGAAACTCCGAAGTCAGATACGTGGTTTGAATCAGGCGGACAGAAATATCCAGAACGGCGTGTCTTTTATCCAGACAACCGAGGGGTACCTTCAGGAAACCCAAGATATCCTGCACCGGCTGAGAGAGCTTTCCGTGCAGGCGGCGAACGGCATTTACACCGAGGATGACCGTGAGCAGATTCAGGTTGAAGTTTCCCAGCTTGTTGATGAAGTGAACCGGATCGCGTCTCATGCCCAATTTAATGGGATGATACTTTTAACCGGCACATTTGGCAGAGAATCATCGACAGTTATGCAGATTCAAGTTGGCGCCAATGAAAACCAGAACGAGCGTTTTTATGTGGAAAATATGAACGCGCAGGCGCTTGGTATTGATGGTCTTAAGCTTACATCCGCCGATGAAGCGAACGACGCTATCAAGACGCTGGACGATGCGTTGCATATAGTTTCCAAACAACGAGCCGATCTGGGAGGTTTCCAAAACAGGCTTGAATTGGCCGTCGGCGGCGTTCAAATTGGCGCGGAAAACTTGCAGAGCGCCGAATCACGCATACGGGATACGAATATCGCCGCTGAAACCGTGCTGTACACGAAAAATTCTATTCTAACGCGTACAGGAATGGCGCTTCTTGCGCAAGCTAATATGCAGCCTCAGGCGGCGACGCAACTTTTATAGCCGCTCTTTATTAAAAAAATATAATGCGTAGAAGAGACTTCTGGATGTCGTCTCTTTATAACAAGAGCAACTCTGAAAATGATGTTTTTGGGGTTGCTCTTGAGTTTTTGCGGAAAACAGCCGAAAATTTAAAAAATAAAAGGAGATACGCTATGAATCTGCAAATATCAGCGTATACGCAAGGAAGCGGTGGCGCACAGTTGGCTCTAATCAGAGCGACGAGCCAGAAAATTTCAGCGGTAAAGGATTATAAGCCGGATTTGTCCATGACCCATGAGAAAATGGAGCCGTTAGATGTTGATAAAGCGGCGAAAGATTTGGAACGAATAAGTTTTACGCTGAATAAAAAACTTAAATTTATTGTGGATCATAAATCCCATGAGATCCTCGTCAGGGTGATTGATCCTGAAACCGGCGAAGTGGTGAATGTCCTGCCGCCGAAAGAATTGCGCAGACTTCATGGTAAAATCACAGAAACCATAGGCGTTTTATTTGACGAGTTTATATAGTGTCAGATGTTTACATGCCCGGCGTTTCAAGCCGGTTCAACACCGACAGAATTGTAGAAGGTCTCATGAAAATAGAGCGTATCCCACGGGATCGCTCGGAGCAGGAAAAAGAACGCCTGCAAGCGCAAAAGACCTATTGGCAAGATGTAAACAGGCGCATGGTTTCCCTGCGGGACAGCGCCCGCCAGCTTTATTCTTTTCAAAACCCTTTTAACGACCGCGTCATCACCTCTTCGGACGCTTCGGTGTTGACAGGCAGCGCGGTACGACAAACCGCGCCCCAGACAAAGGAATTCACGGTCAAACAAATTGCGCAGGCAGACCGGTTTCTTTCACCGCCTTTAGATGATTCGTTTGTGGTAGAAGCGGGCGTTTATACCTTTGATTCAGGGCCGGAGCATATCTCGTTTGATTTCAAGGGCGGTTCTCTCAAAGATTTTGTCGACGCGCTTAACCGCCGAGGCAAAGGCAAGATAGAGGCAAGTTTTGTAACGGTGCAGAGTGGGAAAAAATCCCTCCTTATCGAATCAAAAATCACCGGAGGGGAGAATAATCTCGTTTTTTCCGATGCGGCATTGGATTTGGCGCTCAAAAGCGGCATATTGGAACAACAGATCAACTTGCAAGATGTCGCCATAACACTCCTTGATGGAGGCGATGAAGATGCGGGGCAGAATGGACAACAGGCGGCGGCGCAGTTGGCCGTTGTTGATAATGACAGCATCAAAGTAAGCGCGACAGGCGACGCTTCCATCGCTTTTCCTGACAATACGGTCGTGAGCCAGGGTTTGACGATCTTTTTTGAGACGGCTGTAAAAGTCCTTCCGACCGAGCCTCCGCCTCAAGTGGAGCCTCCGCCTGGACCTTCCATACCTAATACGGGTTCTGTAACATTCAATGGCATTGTCATTGACAGCGCTCCTTCTTCGGTTCCCATTCCTGAATGGAAACCGCCTGAACCGCCTGAGCGTATTGACGACATGAACGTGTTGTCCCTGACTTTTTCGGATGGTACGAATATAGAGCTTGCGCCGATAGAGGATGCGGACGGCTTTACGCGGATTTCCTTTCAGATTCCCGATTCCGAGATCGGCAAAACCGTTGTATCCCTCAACATCGCCAATAAAAATACACACCGCGACGTATCGCTTCAGCGCATCCAACTCATGGATCCAAGCGATCCCATCAACTATAAGCCGGTGAATCCTGTTTCCGTCGCACAAGACGCGGTTGTCTCCATGGATGGAATCAATGTGTCCCGCGCAACCAATACCATTGACGACCTCTTGCCTGGCATCACCATATCTGTAAAAAAACCCTCCGATACGCCGGTACGCATAGCGGTTGAAGCAGACAGAGAGACCATAAAAGACGCCATCATTACTTTTGTAGGCAATTACAATAGAGTCATGGCGGAAATCAATGTCCTTACCCGCAATGACGACCGCATTGTACAAGAGCTTTCCTACTTATCGGAAGAAGAGCAAGAGGGGATGCGCGACCGTATGGGATCATTCGCCGGAGATTCCACCCTGACCCAATACAAGAACGCCGCGCAGAACGCCGCTACGGCGCCGTATCCCACCGCAACCGGAACGGATATGCTTGCCAAATACGGCATCGGCACCGATATGCGCATGAGCGGCGGCAGCAGCGGCTATGATCCGTCCCGTTTGCGGGGCTACCTTGAAATTGACGAAAAAAAACTTGACGAAGCGCTGGAAATGAACCTTGCCGAAATGCAACAGCTTTTTGGCTTTGACTCCAATGGCGATCTTATCGTTGACAGCGGCGTGGCGTATGCGCTTGAAAGCCTTACCAGACCCTATGTGGAAACCGGCGGACTTATCTTTATAAGAACCGCGACTATTGACTCCCGCATTAAAGCGGATGAGCAACGCATAGCGACGTTAGACAAACAACTCGCGGAAAAAGAAGCCGCATTGCGCATACAATACAGCCAGATGGAAAACGCCTATAACCGGATGGAGCAAATGTCAAATTCTCTGGAAAATTTCAGCAGGCAAAACAGCAATGGCGGCAGGTAATATGGAAATACTCATTAATGGACAAGACACCGGAATTGTCCTTGAGAATGAAAAAACGATAGGCGATTTGCTTGCGGGTATAGAAAGTTGGCTTGATGGTACGGGCAATCGTATCAGCGGCGTCATACTAGACGCCGAACCCCTTTGTGTTGAAGACATTCCCGTGGCGTTTGAACGGGAATTAAGCGCGTTGCAGTCTATTGATATACGCATCTCGTCGTTGCAGGATTTCGCGCTTGAGGCGCTTATGAATGCAAAATCCGCATTAGAAGAATCGGAAGACGCCTCATTTGAAGAGAAAAAAACGATACGAGCCGCCTTTGAATCAAGCGCGGCTGCGAGTTTTCTTAAAGAGCGGTTATGGGATGTCGCAAAATCCGTTGACGCCAGTTTAGCGGGCGAGGGGCTTTCCCCAACCGACGCCTTAAAACTGCTGGAAGAACGGATGAGGGAGTTGGAGGAGCCGAAACAAGAAATTCTCAACTGCAACGTGTTGGCGTCGGAGATCGTTTCACGCTTGGAAGACCTGCCTCTTGACTTGCAGACCGGCAAAGACAAACGGGCTTTGGAAACCATAAGGCTTTTCTCCCATATCACGGAAAAACTCTTGCGACTGCTATCCCTGCTCAAACAGACTGGTCTTGAAACTGAAGCTATTGCCATAGATTCCGTTCCTTTGACGCGGTTTATTGATGATTTCACCATCGCGCTTCATGAACTCGTGGCGGCGTATGAAGCGAAGGACACCGTGCTGACCGGAGATTTGGCGGAATATGAAATGGCGCCGCGCCTTGTGTCTCTATACTCGGCGTTGAAAGACGCGGCGGAGAAAATGTAAAGATTTTGCAAGCGCCGGATTCTCTCATACGCCTCGCGGTTTACGGCTCTTGCTCCTCACGTTTTTTAATGATAAATATCTCGCCGAAAAAATCTCCCTGTTTTGTAACATACGTAGTGTCAAGCGACAGTCCGGCGTACATAAGCTCATCGCCGCCGCGCAAGCCGCAGTTATAGGTTCTATCGTTCGCCTCAAAGCCGCCTTGTTCCCAGAGCGAAATGGTGTATAAAGCGTCAGGCTCAAGACTGGCGAGGCGCAACCGGACAGGCGCGCGGTTTGGCTGCGCCTGTAGTTTGTAAAAACCAACTAGGCTTTCTTCCTCCGAAGATGCCTGCCACGCCGTGTACAAGGCGGGATCAGGCGCGGCAAGACGGAAGAAGCGTCCATACTGAAAGGTCTTCCGATGCCTTTTGTAAAATTCAATGTACGTTGCGATCTGTTTTTTTTCTTCCGGTGAAAGCGTAGTAGGATCAAGTTCAAAGCCGAGATCACCGAAAAAGGCGACCATAGCCCGAAAGCTAATGGCGGTTGTTCTTCCGGTCTGGTGATTGGGAACAGCCGAAACATGAGAACCCCATGAGCTTTGCGGATACACCAAACTTGCGCCAGACTGTATCCTCAGCCGTTCTACGGCGTCGGTGTTGTCCGAGATCCAGCCCTGCGGCGCAAAGGCGAGTATGCCCGGATCAAACCTTCCGCCGCCGCCAGCGCAGGATTCAAAGAGTATGTGGGGAAAAGCCGTGGTCAAGCGCTCGTAAAGATCGTAGACGCCAAGGATGTACCGGTGGAAGAATTCGCTCTGACGATCCGGCGCAAGAGCAAGGCTGAAAGCTTCGGTGATAGACCGGTTCATATCCCACTTAATGTAGGAGATAGGGGCCGAGGCAATGACATCTGAAATAATTTTAGCTATGTAGTCGACAATTTCCTGCCGTGACATGTCCAGTACGTACTGGTTGCGTTGTTCGTTGCGGGGACGCCCGGGTACGCCGATGGCCCAGTCTGGATGTTGTTCAAAGAGCCGGCTATTTTTGCTGATCATCTCAGGCTCTATCCACAAACCGAATTGCAAGCCCAAAGTGATGATTTTTTCCGCAAGTCCCGCAATGCCGGAGGGAAGCTTGCGAGTGTCGGCATACCAATCGCCTAAAGAAGAAGTGTCATTGTCGCGCTGTCCAAACCAGCCGTCATCAAGTACAAAAAGCTCAATGCCGAGTTCTTTGGCGACAGAGGCCATAGCGAGGAGTTTTTGCTCGGTGAAATTGAAATACGTCCCTTCCCAGTTGTTAAGCAACACGGGTCTTTCTGCATCGCGCCATATTCCGCGCGCAAGCCTGCGTTGGTACAAGCTATGGAATACCTGCGACAGGTGGTTAAGGCCGTTTTCGGAATACACAAGGACGGCTTCCGGCGTATCAAAAAACGCGCCTTTTTCCAGCTTCCATGAAAACGTTTCGTCATTGACGCCAAGCTGAACTCGGCTTGAACTATAGCAATCGCCTTCTACAGAGGCGGTAAAATTGCCTGAGTACAACAAACTAAAGCCGAGGGCTTGTCCAGAAGAATCATCGGCGGCAGGTCTTTTGAGGATCAAGAAAGGATTCTGCTGATGTCCTGAATTGCCTTTGGCGCTTTTCACGCCGTGGAAGCCAGCGACAAGCGGGCTTTCGATTATCTGGAATTCACGCGCCCACGCGCCGCTCACGCTGATCACACGCCAGTTGTTGTCCGGCAGGTCAAGGTTGAGGCTCATGGCTTTGCGCAATACGAGCGGCTCTTTTCCTTCATTAACAAAACGGCTGTGCCGGGCGATTGCCGGCAGGTCTGCAAAAATGGTGTAGTACAGGATGATGAATAGACCGAAAAGCTCGTCGAAAAGTTTTAGCTCCAAGGTGTCGGCTTCGTCGGTACATTCTGTGTAAAGGGAAGGCAGTCCTGGAATCGCCGGCTTTCCGGCGTATATCCTGTGGCTGTGATACACCGGCTCGGTTAGAGTGGAGCCGTCCGCAAACTGGGGAACAAAGGCGGGCGTCCGGTAGTCGCCTGTTCCGAAAGCAGGATATTCAAAGCGCGCCATGCTTTTATCGGGATGCAAGACTCCGCCTGAAGCCGTCAGTGATAAAAAAGGATAGCTTCGGTGCGGCGCAAGGGGCGCTCCGCAGTAGACCTGTCCAACAGAACCAGTATAAAGAATCTTGATAATATAGCTCAAAGAGCCGTTGTACAAGTGGAATTCTTTTGTTTCCTGATCAAAACCAATGGGCATAACAACTCCTTTAAAATAGTACGAGTATAGAGCCTTTTGTGGTACAAATCAAGCGTTGCGGAATGCGCCGCCATGCCTGCGCTATGTGCGTATGCCAATGAACTAAAGATACTCTTGCTATATTCCGATAATAATGTTATTATATGTCTTGTCTTTGACAAGACATAAAGGTCAAAAGAGAAGGGATGCGGTATATATAATTTGCGCATACAATTTCAAGATGCTCCAGAAATCCGGTAATGCCTTAAACGCGCTGGTTTTTGATTTTAAAGTCAGAATAGACTGAAAATGATCCGCTCCGCCGTACACTCGCTTGCGTGTGAAGTGATATATTTTCAGAAAAGAATCTGTCGTTCAAGAAGGATTTATGTATGCCGGAAGTCTGGTGTCGTCACATAGCGCGTCATGTGACGCAGGGTTTGAACCATCCAGAGAGGACGGCGCGAGTAAACGGCAATTTCTTATGATCGTCAAGGAGTAACCTATGCAAATACTTGAAATAAAAAATATTGTTAGAAAAGATGTCCCAATTTATTACCGGATGTATTATTCAGGTATTGCTATCATGGAGTTGATCAATAAGTCCGTTGAGCGGACAATTGATTTTTCTATCGAAATAAAACCAACCGGTAAAAAAGAAATTCTGATTACCATCGCGGAGCCGGTTGATTATCCGCTGATACCCATTATCAGGGAATTGAAGAAACATATTAACACCCTCGACTCCAATGGAAATCTCCCTCCCCTTTGATATTGTCTCATCTTCGGAAGAAGAAACTCAAGATTGCGGGCGTTCTCTGTCCTTGTTGTTGCGATCAGGAAGCGTTGTGGCTTTACGCGGCGGTTTAGGCGCGGGGAAGACCTGCTTCACAAAAGGCGTCGCTACAGGACTCGGAGTCTCCGATACGGTGACAAGCCCCACTTACACCATTATAAGCGAATACGAGGGAACCTGGGCAGATGGGAAAAAGTCCCTTCTTTACCACATAGACGCCTACCGTCTCAATGGCGATGACGATTTTGCCGCTTTAGGCGCGGAGGAATTCCTCTATGGCGACGGCGTTGCCGTTATTGAGTGGAGCGAGCGAATCCCCGCGTCCATTCCGAAAGACGCTATTTTCGTTGATATTGAGTCCATGGAAAACGGCGGGCGGAAAATCAGCGGACGCCGCCTTGCGGACGTTGCCAAATTATGAATATACTCGCCCTGGATACGGCGACGCCGGTTTTGTCAATAGCACTTTCCGATGGGGAACACGCATGGTATTTTGAGGCGGATGCTGGCAACAGACATTCTGAAATCATCATGGATGCCATTGACATGCTTCTTTCCAAGTCGGGCATGCAAAGCAAAGACCTAGATCTGGCGGCCTGTATGAAGGGTCCGGGGTCTTTCACGGGCTTGCGGATAGGATATTCGATTGTAAAAGGGCTTTGCCTGCCGTTCGGTATTGCGATGGCGGCGGTGGGGACGCTGGATTGCATGGCGTACTTCCGCAGAGATTGGAACGGTTGTGTAGTCCCAGCCATTGACGCGAAGAAACACGCATATTTTACGGCGCTTTTTGAAAAGGGTGTCCGGCTTTCAGAAGATATGGACGTGAGCGTTGAGCGCATTGCGGGCCTTATCACCGCCTCCCACGCTGCGTCTGAAAGCCCTGTTTTGCTTACCGGCATTGACGCGGCGGCGCTCTATGAGGAATTGCAATGCCATCTGCCGGCGGAAAAATTGCATCTTGACGAATGGCATCCAAGAGATTGCCGCCAGGGTTACGCAAAGGCGTTGCTCGCGCTTGCGCCCCGCCATATTGAAAAGAGTCCTTTGTCCGCTCCCGAATACATCAGGAAAAGCGATGCTGAAATAGAGGCGGGCAAGCTGGCGTAACGGGCGTAGCCTGACAACGAATGATCTTGCCCAGCCGCCGCTGGGATGCACGTTCCGCTTCATCCAGCGCCCCTCTGCGCTAAACTTGACCCACAAACGGCGGCGGATTTAACTCCACGTCGTCAAAAGTGTCTGACACCACATCGTCTAATAAACTGCTTGGCCTATGCAGCCGGTGATACAAGCTCCCGAACATCCACTCCGCCGCCCGCTCCACAAGCCCAGCCTTCACCGGATTCTCAGCTATATACTCCCGCACCCGCAAAAAGTCCCTTATCCCATTGATTATTCGTGAATAGAACCGCTCCCCCCACACATGACCCTTCCGTCCATGCTCTTTGTTCCACGCCTTGGCGAAATTGCACTTTATCCATTGCATTATTTTCGATAAACCGCCGTCTTTGCCCGGCTTTATCAAGAAGTGAATGTGGTTTCCCATAATACAAAAGTCCCATAAGCGAAAATTGAACTTCCGCTTCGCCTTTTTGACGAAGGAGAGGAAGAGCGTCTTGAACTGCGGCTCAAGAAGGCTCATGTCGCCATGGTCAATTTTCGACGTGACATGATAGGTCGCTCCGTCGTGGAGCGTTCGCAAACTTCTCATACTTATAATAACGGGATTGTCATGAGAATTGCTTTGGCGTCAGACACCGTAGTGGGTCAAGTTTAGCGCTCTGTGGCGAGGTAGTTAAATATTTTTTTTAATCATCGCCCGATTGAATCGCCGATTGAACGCCCTAGGAGGCGGGGTTCTTGTTGTTGGCGGCGTATTTTCTCCCATATTCGCCATGCCTTCGATTTTTACCGCGCTATACCCCGCACAACTGTACAGTAGAACACGGACATGAAAAGTTGAGAATGAAAAATTCAATAAATTCCGGTGTCACGCTACTCATGCCACAACTTATCCGGCACGGCAGAGGGATGCGTCCTGGTATACGGGACGTTTCGGATCACCGCCCGCGTTTAACCCGCCTCACGTCATATCCCCGTACTGCGCTGTGCAAAGCTGGTGGTATGCGCCTTTTCTTGCCATGAGTTCCTCATGGCGTCCGCTCTCGATGATTTCCCCGTTGCTGACGAACATGATGCGCGAGCAGTCTCGAACAGTTGAAAGCCGGTGCGCTATTATGAATGAGGTGCGCCCCTTCATCAGAGTTTTGATGCCTTCCTGCACAAGCTGTTCCGTACCGGTGTCAATGCTGCTCGTGGCTTCATCAAGAATGAGAATTCGCGGATCGGAAATCAAGGTGCGGGCAAAGGCGAGAAGTTGTTTTTCACCGTGGCTTATGCCGTTGCCCCGTTCCGTAACAACCGTTTCATAGCCTTGGGGCAGTTTTTCGATGAAGAGATTTGCGCCGATGAGTTCCGCTGTAGCCCGCACCTCTGCGTCGGTGGCGTTGAGTTTGCCATAGCGGATATTGTCGGCGATAGTTCCGGTGAAAATAAAGCTGTCCTGAAGCATGATGCCCATCTGTCCGCGTAGGGACGGTATGGTCAGTTTCATAATGTCAAACCCGTCGATGAGTATCTTGTCTTGCTCAACATTGTAAAACCGCGAAAGCAGGTTCACAATAGTCGTCTTGCCTGCGCCCGTCGGGCCTACAAGCGCGATGCTTTCGCCCGGTTCTGCGGTGAAGGACACGTTTTTCAACACTTGATGCTCCTTGTCGTAACCAAAGCTCACGTTTGCAAAGGACACATGCCCCCGAATCCGGGGCAATTCCTTTGCGCCGGGCGCGTCTTCGATCACCACCGGTTCGGCGAGCGCGTCAAAGATGCGGTCAAGGTAGCTCATGCCCGTAACAAAGGTGTTGTAAATGCCCGCAAGATTGATGATGGGCTGCCAGAAACGCCATGCGTAGTTGCCCATAACGAGGAGCATGCCAAAACTCGCCACAGGGTGCATCCAGTACGCGCCGCAAATGTACACAAGGGAAAACACGATCTGGCTGATCGTTTCCGAAGTGAACCACACCGAGTTGCTGATGTAGATCGCCCGCATCCACTCGACATTGCGTTCTTTCGCAAGCCGCGCGAGAATGCCGTTGTTGCGCTCCTGCCGTCCGAAAGCCTGCGTTACCTTTACGCCGTCAATGGATTCTTGTACATAGGCGTTGATGTTGGAGTTTTTGTTGGACACCCGTTGCCACGCCCTGCGTTGCCTTGTCTTGGTGAGCCACATGAAAAAGGCGAGTATGGGAAGCCCGGTAATGGTTACGCTTGCAAGCTGCGGACTTACCTTGAACATAAAGAACATGATGAAAAAGATGTTGAGCAATTCCACGATGAGGTTCAAAATGCCGTTTGAAAGCGCATCTGACACGCTGTTCACATATGGCACAACGCGGACGAAAATTTTCCCGTGCGGACGGCTGTCGTAATAGGAAAAGGGCAGTTTCTGTAAATGCGCGTAGAGATCGTAGCGTATATCGTGGATGATGGTCTGCCCCGCCCTTGCTACGAGCAGGTTTCTCATAGTCCCAAAAACGATGCTGACGACTATCGTACCCGTTACAAAGAGAGCCATAACGAAAAGCTCTTGAACGTCTTTATTGGGTATGGAAACATCAAGGGCATGTTGTATGAAAAGCGGACCCACAAGTCCGATAAGGCTGCTTGAGACGCTTAACGCCAGGGCAAGAAGCATGCGCCATTTTACCCTGACTAAATATTTGATGCAACCTTTGAAATTCGCCAGCGATATTTTCTCGTCCAGGTACTCATCGACATCATAGCGGTTGCGCCGATCCTGCGTTGCAGTTTGTTTGGCTTTTTTCATATGTCCTCTTGTGGCGACATATCCAACATGCCATGCGTGTCAGACACGCCGTATTGCAATGTCCAGATATAGTGGTAGAAGCCCTTGTTCGCAAGCAACTCTTCATGTGTTCCGCGCTCAACGATACGCCCCTTGTCCATGACGAGAATAAGGTCCGCGCCCCGGAAGCTGCTGATGCGCTGGGCGATGACGATTTTGGTGCATGGAAAGTCAAGGTTGCGGAGTTGCTCCTGAATGTACCGCTCGGTTTCGCTGTCGACCGCCGAGGTGGTGTCGTCGAGAATGAGAACCGCCGGTTTCACTGCGAGAGCGCGGGCAAGGGAGATGCGTTGCTTCTGTCCGCCGGACAGCCCCACGCCGCGCTCTCCCACGAGCGTGTTGTAGCCATCTTCCATCTTGTTGACAAAACTATCGGCGTCCGCCTGGACAGCCCTCATACGTATGGAATCATGGTCAAGTTCGGGTCGTCCATAAGAAATGTTGCCTTCAACCGAATCGGAGAAAAGGAACACGTCCTGCATAGCAAGCCCCACACGCCTGCGCAGTGAGGAAAGCGTGTACTTGTCGACGCTCACCCCGTCAAGCGACACTACGCCGCTGGTCGGTTCATAGAAGCGCAACAACATATTGATGAGCGAGGTTTTGCCCGCGCCCGTGCTGCCCAGGACGCCTATGGTTTGCCCCGGCTCAGCCTTAAAAGAAATGTCTTCAAGAATCGGGTTTCCGTCAATGGAAAAATACACCTGTTTGAACTCAATGCGTCCGCTTGGACGGATAAGTTTGATGGCGTCTGGTTTGTCCACAATGCGGCTCTTTGATTCAAACACCTCGATGATCATGACGGCGGCGGCGTGAAAGCGCTGCAAGTCTGCGAGAAGCATGCCGAGCATACGCAGGGGGTTTGACAAAGCCCATGTCAGCGAAGAAAACGCCATATATTGCCCCGGCGTCATGCTGCCGTCAATGAGGAAAACTCCGCCCACGGCAAGAGTGATGACCGGCAACAATTGGCTCAACAAATCCAGCAAAGGCTGATATTTCGCGGATATGAGGGCGTTGCCGTAACTCGTATCGCGGTAATCGGCGTTGTGGCGTTCAAACTGCTCTTTCTCGTACTCCTCGCGGGCGAACGCCTTGACAACGCGGTTGCCTCCGATGTTTTCCATCACCTTGGCGCTCAATTCGGTGAGCTTTTTGCGCAGGAGCATGGTGCGGGGACGGAAATGCCGGATAAAACGGTTGCTTATAAACAAAATGACGGGCGTTGTCACCGCAAGGCACAGCGCGAGCTTCCAGTTGATAAACAACAGGAAAATAAACGCCGAACCGAACAGAGAGATCGAGTCCACCATCTGGTAAGAAATCCACGCAAGAGAATGGCGCGTCATCTCAAGATCGCTTGTCATACGGGTCATTAAGTTGCCGGTACGAAACTGATCGAGGAATTTATAGTCCTGATTCTGTATAATGTCGTACATGCGCTGTCTTATGTTTGTCATCACGTCGGTACTGTTCAATTCCAATATGACAATCATGAGATAGCGCAGACTCAAGCGTAGAACCTGCACAATCAGCATAATCCCCAAAATACGGAGCAACGGCTCCGTATTTTGGGGAAGTATCACATCATCAATCAGATGCTGCGAGAGCATAGGATTGATGACGATCATTGCTGATGAAAAAGCGGACAAAACCAACCCCACGAAGAGGTTCAGCCGCTTTTTCCCCATATAATGGAGAAGCCATTTAACAGGAGACATTTACGCCCACTTAATGAGACCCGTACGATACGGATGAATCAAAGCTTCATGTTTGGGCAGGAGACGCACAGTGTGTCCCTGCATACCCGTATTGGCGCATTCGATCCTCACCTGGTATTCGAAAATCGATCCGTCATGCCCTATCGCTCTCATGGGCGAACGTCCGGCGTTTGCTATAAAACCGCCGCTTGACATTGCGCCGTGGTACAACTCGATCTGAATCTCGTCCGGCGTAAGCCCGCCCAAGTTGATAAACGCGGTTACCGTCAGGAAATCTCCGCGTTGCATTACCGGCCGCGCATTAGACTCAATGCGGGAGATGGAAAGCTGATTCCAGTTTTGCCTGAGCTTTACAAGGTACGCGGCAAGCGATTTTATGTCGGTGAAGTTATCCTTCACCATGTCTTTGTAGTTTTTGAGAGCCGGAAAATAGAAGTTATTTGAATAATCCATGAGCATGCGGTGGCAGGACATGGATTGTCCGATTCGACTCATGCTCGCCTTCATTTTTTTGATCCATTCGCGGGGCAGTCCATCCCGTCCGCGCTGGTAGAACAGGGGAACGATGTCTCGTTCCAACAGATCGTACAGGGCTTCGCTTTCGATCTCGTCCTGTAGGAAGGTGTCGGTGTACTCTTCTCCCTGTCCTATGGCCCAGCCGACTTCAGGCGTGTAGGCTTCGTCCCACCACCCGTCCATGATGGAACAGTTGAGCACGCCGTTCATCGCCGCTTTCATGCCGCTCGTGCCGGAGGCTTCGAGGGGGCGGCGCGGCGTGTTGAGCCATACGTCTCCGCCTGACGTGAGGTACTTGGCTACCGTCATGTCGTAGTTTTCAATAAACACGATGCGGCTCGTAACATCATATTTTTCCGCAAAGTGTATGATTTCACGGATAAGATCCTTGCCGGGCATGTCGTGGGGATGAGCTTTTCCCGCGAAGATGAGTTGGACTGGTCTGGCGTTGTCTTTAACAAGCCGCAAAAGGCGCTCCGGATCCCGCAACAGCAGGTTGCCGCGTTTGTAGGTCGCAAAACGGCGGGCGAAACACAAGGTGAGCGCATACGGAGAGAGAGCGTCCTCCGCCTGCTGCATGCGGCGCTCGCTTTCGCCGGTGTGAGCCATACGCGACTTTATCCTGTTGCGGACAAAAGCCACAAGCCGCTCCCGGCGGCGGTCATGCGTCCGCCACAACTCTTCATCGGAAATATGATCCATTTTTTTCCATATTGAAAGCTCGCTCGGCACATCCTCGAAACGGGGTCCGAAATACCGGTCAAGCAGGTCTTTCATGTCATTGGACAGCCAGGTGCGGGGATGTACGCCGTTGGTGACGTGATGAATGGGAACTTCCTCAAGCGGAAGCTGGGGCCACAAGCCTTTCCACATAGTGCGGGACACAACGCCATGCAGTCGCGCCACGCCGTTCGCGTATGCGGCGAGCTTCAGGGCAAGCACAGTCAGACAGTACGTCTCGTTGTCGTCATCGGGGTTGACGCGCCCAAGCGCGAGGAAGTCTTTCCATGAAACGCCAAGAATATGCGTCCAATTCTTGAAATATTTTTCCATAAGTCCAATGTCAAAGCGCTCGTTTCCCGCCGGCACCGGCGTATGGGTGGTGAAAATATTGGTGGGCCACACGGCTTCGCGGGCTTCATCAAAGCTGAAACCTTTTTCCACTATGCTCTCGCGCATACGTTCAAGACCGAGGAACGCGGAGTGTCCTTCATTCATGTGCGTTACCGCCGGATTGATCCCGAGCGCCCGCAACGCCCTGACGCCGCCTATGCCAAGCAGGATTTCCTGCCTGATGCGGGTTTCCTTGTCGCCGCCATAAAGCGCTGCGGTGATGTCGCGGAGATCCGGGGCGTTTTCCTCAATGTTGGTGTCAAGGAGAAAGAGCGAGGAACGCCCGACCTTGACTTCCCAAATCTGGGCTACGGTGTTCCGCCCTGCAAGATCAACGCATATCTTGACAGGATCGCCTTTCTTGTCAACTTTTTTCTCAACCGGCATGTTGTACCAGTCGTTTTCCGGGTAGAATTCCTGCTGGAAGCCGTCTGCGTTGAGCTTCTGTACGAAATAGCCTTGCCGGTAGAGAAGCCCCACGCCTACCAACGGCAGCCCTAGGTCCGAGGAGGTCTTCATGTGATCGCCTGAAAGGATTCCGAGTCCTCCTGAATAAATGGGAAGGCTCACGTCCATGCCGTATTCCATAGAAAAATACGCCACAACATCTTTTTTTGGACCCTTGTACCACGTATCGCCTTTTTTATATTTGAGGAAACGGCTGTACACGTGATTCAAAGCCGCAAGATACGAGTCATCCGCCAGTGTTTTGGCGAGCTGTTTCTGACTGACCATGCCTAATGTGCGCACCGGATTCTGTTGGGATTGGAGCCAGGCCTCGTAATCCAAACGGATAAAAAGCTGGACCGCGTCAAAATTCCATGATAGCCAAAGATTTCGGGCTATTTCTTCCAATGGCTTTAGGACATTGGGAAGTTTTGGTTTTACTGTATATGTGGAAATATTCATGCCCTATAGTTTATGCTTGTATTTGAAAATTGTCAATGTGGCGGACAGGGCGTTCAGGTTTTCCATACGGTCTTAAAAAAACAGGCCGATGAAAACGCGGCATGTACCGGAAACGGTTCAGACGCATCATGAAAACACCGCGCCGGCGAACAATTTTTTTCAAAAATTTTTAAAATGCGCGCGAAAGCAACTTGACACATTTTTATGCGTTTTATATAGTGGTTCGTATGATTCTGTTTCATAGCGATATGCTGAAGCGTTCCAACGCAATCCGCAATTTCTTTCTCAAAAATAAAGGGGTGAAAGCTGTTGGTTATCTACCCCCCCCCCCCCCCAAGTTGACTTGGGGCAAGCTCGTATGCCAACTTTGAGGAAAATACGCTGGATTTCTTTTTTTCTTGTTTTATACCGCTTCAAAATCTCGTTGGTCTTGAGAGGCTCGTCGTATGTGGAGAAGTGTTAGGGTGGCGCCCGAAGTTCTGACGTTTGCCGACGGCGGCGTGAAGATGCGGATGCGGCGCCCGCATGAAGAAGGGCGTACAAAATATGTGGAATTTCCACATGACAAAAAATTGATTGCCTGTTGAGGAGTGAAAAATGGCAAAGAAAACAGTTTTGGTTTTGGCGATTGCGGCGCTCGCAGCCGGATCGGTTTTAGCGCAAGAGGGGAGGGCGAAACATACGATTGTCGGCGGACCGAACGCCGGACTCCTGACTTTTGGCGTTGATGTGGAGTACGAGTGGATATTGGTTGAAAACTTCATCGGCAAGGGGCAGTTTGGAGCCGTGGGTGAAGCCGGTTTCACGATAGCCTTGATTTTCCCGATTATATATGAGGACGTACGCGCGCGCTGGTATCCGTGGTCCGGCGCGTTTTTTCTCGATCTGGGAGTGGGGCATGGATCATTTGTGGGACTTGTGTCCGCAATTTTACTTTCAGGGGGAATCGGCTGGAGAATTGATGTTGGCGCTCCTGATGGATGGGTTTTTATTCCAAGTATATCCTATACTCATTTCATTCCATTTGGCGATAGTGGAAGCTTTTCCGGCAGGCTTCCCAAAATAAGTCTTAAAATAGGGAAGACGCTTTAGAAGACGCTTTAAATGGCGTTTGCCCGAAAACATCAGTTTCCGGGCGAATTCCTTATAAAAAAACGCAATTTCACAACTGCAAGTCAACCGTAAGGATGAATTTGCAAGACGTGCGGACAATCAACCGGTCTGTCCCACACGTCCAATGATAAAACGCCCAAGCCCGTGTTTGGACATTTCGCTTTCAGGAAGGCGCGTGGAACGTAGCCGCGTATAAAAAAAGCGTGGAAACAGATTGACAAAAAACAGATAATTGTCTATCTTTACGTTTGTTAAAAAAAGTCTCTTCGTATTTGACATTTTTGACATTTAAGGAGGCGCAACGCATGAAGTTGCAGAAAGTAAAAGGCTGGTGGCTCATAAGGCTTGCCCTGACCATTGTTGGAAAGAAGGGGCTTGCTGAAATGACAAAAGCCTCGAAAAACGCGGAAGAATCGCAAGAAAAGGTTTTGCGCAGTTTGCTGAACAGCGCGAAAGACACCAGTTATGGGAAAGAGCGTCATTTTGACGACATACTTGAAGCCAAAGACGCGAAAGAGCTTTTCTCCCTGTATCAAAAACACGTGCCGATAAATGATTACGAGGGCATTCGTCCGTATGTGGAACGGCACAAATCTGGCGAAGCGGACGTGCTTTTCCCGGGAAAACCGAAAATGTACGGGACCACCAGCGGCACCACGAAGGAACCGAAATGGATACCCGTCACCGAGCGGTACTATCAGGAAGTCACCAAGAAAATGAACCAGACTTGGTTCTATACGCTTATCAAAAACAAACCGAAAGTGTTTTACGGCAAAACGCTTTCTATTGTAGGAAAGGCGGTTGAAGGGACCGCGCCGGACGGCACGATGTTCGGCTCAATTTCCGGCATCATGCAGCGGGACATACCGAACTTTATGAAAACCGTGTATTCGGCGCCTGCGGACATTTTCTGGATTACGGATTACAAATCCCGTTACTACGCGCTTATGCGTATGGCTATCGAACAGGATGTCACCCTTATACTCACGGCGAACCCCAGCACTCTGGTTGAATTGCAGACCAATGTCAATGAATTCTACGACGAATATGTCAATGACATAGAACAGGGCGTCATAAGTGAGAAGCTCGCCATCCCCGACGAAATCCGCGCCATCTTGCAAGCGCAGTTGAAGCCGAATCCCAGGCGGGCCGCCGAGCTTCGCGCTTTGAAAGCCCAATATGGTACGGTTCTGCCCAAACATTATTGGCCGAACATGCAGGTGGTGAACGTGTGGATGTGTGGAAACACCGGCGTCTACTTTGAGAAAATCAAGAATTCTTTTGCGAAAAGCGCGGTTTTTCACGAGTTCAGTTATGTAAGCACCGAATGCAAGGCGGGCGTCGTGCTGAAAAGCAATACAAAGGACACCGTCGCTTTTGGACATAAAATGTACTTTGAATTCATTCATGAATCTGAGCTTGAAAGCGAAAACCCGCGCGTTTACCAGTTGAACGAAGTGAAAGCCGGCGAACGGTACTGTATGCTGGTTACGAATTCTGCGGGGCTTTACCGGTACAATATGAACGATATTCTGAAAGTTACCGGATGCTACAATCAATTCCCCCTGTTGCAGTTCGTCCAGAAATGCAATGGCATCATCAGCATAACGGGTGAGAAACTGCACGAACGCCAGTTCATAGACGCGGTTCATGCGGCGGAAAAAAACCTCTCTTTGCCGCTTAAATTCTTTGTTGGCTTTGCGGATATTGAAAATTTCCGCTATATATTCTACTACGAATTCACGGATCGCGCCACCGGCAAGGCGCAGGCTGAAGAATTTACCAGGCTGGTCGATGCTAATCTCAAAGAATACAATGAGGAATATGCGGCGAAACGCGATTCAAACAGGATAAAAGATCCGGCGACAAAACTATTGTCTCAAGATTCTTTTGAAAGGTTCAAGGCGGCTTGCATTGAAAAAGGCTATCGGGACGGGCAATTTAAGGTGAACCTCCTCATGCAAGATGAAATGCGGCGCGCAATGTTTCAAGAGTTGGCAATAGACTCGTGAAATCAATTTCTTCAGAGCTGGCCATCCGTTATTTCAGGCGTTTTAAAGCCGTCATTTTTGATCTTGACGGCACGTTGTTTGACTCAAAACGCATTGCGCTGCGGATTATCGCCATGCAACCATTCGATCTGCTTGTCATCCGCGCCGAGCGGCAGGCGCGGAAAGCGCTCGCGGGCTGTGATTTTGGGGCGGCTGACCCGTACTACGATGAATTCTTCAAACTCATGGCAAAAACAACCGGAAAGCCGCCGTCTGTTTTGCGGCGCTGGTATTTTGAGCGTTATATGCCGCGTTTTTGCGAGGTCTTGCAAAAGCATTATTCTCCACGGACGGGCGTCGCCGAGCTTCTCAACCTGTTTGCGGGCGTTCCTGTTGATATGGCGGTTTATTCTGATTATCCCAACGTGTGGCAACGGCTCACCGCGCTTGGCATAAACCCGGACATGTTCGGCGACGCCCTGTATTCGCCTGAAGACTTCGGGGCGCAAAAGCCAGCTCCCCGTCCGTTTCTGGACATAGCCACGCAATTTGGATGCCCGCCGGAAAACGTCCTGGTTGTGGGCGACCGCGAAGACATGGACGGAGCCGGCGCCTTGGCCGCCGGCATGCCCTACATCCGCGTCGCAAGCCACCGCAAGTCCTACCGTTCATACCCGTGCTTTTCGTGGGAAGCGTTTACAGAGCTTGCGCGTCAAACCATTGAGCGGCGCCGTTTGTCTGACGCGATGTGAATCGGAAGCGGCGGCTTTCCGCCGGGCGACTTCGGTTCCATCAGGGGTTTGGCGTAGGGGCGCGGCGCTTTACGCCCGCGCCGCAAGTCGGCTTGTTATGCGCAACGCCAGCAGTATTTCGTTATTTTTTCATTAGTGATTCCACTGCTGATCGGACTCCCAATCAGGACACGCTCACCACTGTGAGGCAACCCTGCTCACGCGGGTGAGCTAATCCCGCTCACCACTGTGAGGCAACCCTGCTCACGCGGGTGAGCTAGGGCTGCGCGGGTTGGGCTGTCAGTTTGAACTCCGACCGCACTTCCCTCGGATTTTTGAGAAGCCCGCCACCGTGCTGGGAATAGCTTTGCGTAACCGCCTTGAGCGCGTAGTCCTTGCCGGCGGCGAGAGACAAGGGGACTATGGTTTTGAGGGTGCGGGGCTCGTTCACCGCGAGAATCTCCGCCTTGACCGGCGGGTTCTCCCCGTCATCGAAAAAGAGTCCCGCCTCTCCCGTGTGCGTTGCGTCCGCCTCGATCTTGAGGCCATAGCCCCGGATCGTGAGAAGGTTGCCGATGGTCATTATCTCGTCAACCTGTCCGGTATGCTCGTCCACCGCTTCGGCGATGAGTCCGTCCCGCTGGTCTATGCCGTCAAACTCCACCTGCACCCGCTCCCGAATGTATTTCCGCAGGGCCGCGCTCGCCTGGAGCCGGGCTTCCGGGCGCACGCCTTCGGGGAGATGGGTCTCCGCGCCCTCGTACTCGCCGGGGAGCCGGATGCTCATGTTGAAGATCGGCGTCTTGATTTTGTAGCCGTCCGCGACCAGGTAGTAGATGAGTTCGCAGGCTGCGGAGAACCCCTCCTCAATGAGGCGGGGTTCGGCTTCGATGTTGTAGACCTCGGCTTTGCTGGCTATGCCGTGAATGTCCAGCTCCGGCTGAAACACGGCTTTGAGGTTGTAGGGCTTTTTCGCGTCCGGCAAAAAAGCGTGGACGAATTTCGCCACAACCTTGTGGATTACGTCTCTAACGGTAAAATCTATTGCCATAGTAATGCTCCTTGTCGCGCCCTTTAAGCGCGGCGCGTGTATTTGGACATGAACGCGAGGCGTTCATGTAAAACCCTGTTCTTAATCATTCCCAGCCGCCTGCGAAGCCGCTTGTTGCCATCCGCGTCTGCGTTGCACTTCCTCCGGTAAACCTTCGTCCATCCGCGTTGAACAGTACCGTATTAATAGGAAAGCTTGGTGACAGTCACATCGCTGACATAAATCGTAACCACCGGCACACTCGCCGTAGCCATCGAAAATTGAGTGATCAGCGGAGCGGCGCCCGCAGGTCCGGAGGCTTGAGCCGTCAATGTCCAACTGCACCAATGAAATCGCCCGTCCGCAGTTATGGATTTTGCAGCGTCCCAATCCGTGGCAATCCAATCGCCATTGTTGGCCCAATCGGCTATTGCTACGCTGAAGTTTGGGATAGTGGCGCCGGTCTTAATCAAAAAGGAGATTTCTATCTGATCCCCTGTGCGGACGGTGAATCCATCAGGCAGAAAATCATCAAGATTAGCGATGTAATTATCATAGTCGGGATTTTGCGTTAATTCATACACAAGGATATCAACCGGCATCGTCCATTTGGCGTACACGGTTATATTCGCGGTTATCGTAGTGGAGGAGGTGAACTGTGATCCGCCGCCATTGCGTGACGTGTACCAGCCGCCGAAAATATAGCCGCTCATGGTTGGATTCGAGGGCATTGAAGACCCGGCCGAACCGCCGCCATTTACCCTCCTTGTCTGCGTCGCGGGTGTCCCTCCATCCGCGTTGAATGTTACCGTGTAATACGTGGAGTCGTCTTCCGATCCTTCCGGATGAAACAAATCCTTGCACCCCGCGAATAGCGACAGCGCCGCCAAGAGCGCCGCGCACAAAGCCGTTGTTGAAAATCTCCCTTCAACCCTTTCTTTTGTTGTGATCATTTTTTATCGCTCCTTTTTACATTCCGCCGTCACGAACGGCGGCGACAAATGGAATGGAAGAACGGCGTCCACGCCGTTCTTCCGCAATGCCGCGAGTTTTTGCCCGGCAAAAACTCGAAGCTAAAAACCGCCCGCCGCTCGGCGGAAAATAGTCTGGTGTCAGACACCGCTTGCCGAAAACGTTTTGGTGTCAGACACTGGCGAAAACTCGAAGCTAAAGAACGGCGTCCACGCCGTTCTTTAGCCCTATTCCCAGCCGCCGGACGAGCCGCTTGTCCCGCTGTTCAAGATGACGCCAGTACCCGCCGTGGTGTTGCGCTCTTTGCCTCCTGATGAATATACCGCATGGCCGTAAGAGGCGGCGGTGTTTTTCAACGAGTCGCTTGCGTCTGACCCGTAAATGATGCCGCCCGATTGCTTGATAAACATACCAGCGCCGTCCACAAGCACCCCGCCGCCGGCGTTGGATGCGGTGTTGCCGCTGATGGTTCCGCCGCTCATGGTGAATGTGCCGCTGTATACATACACCCCGCCACCGCCGCCGCCAGCGCTGGATGCGATGTTGCCGCTGATGGTTCCGCCGCTCATGGTGAATGTTCCGCTGTATACATACACTCCGCCGCCGGTGTTGGATGCGGTGTTGCCGCTGATGGTTCCGCCGCTCATAGTGAATGTGCCGCTGGATACATACACCCCGCCGCCGACGGATGCGGTGTTGCCGCTGATGGTTCCGCCGCTCATGGTGAATGTGCCGCCGTGGTATACATACACCCCGCCGACGCTGGATGATGATGTGTTGCCGCTCATTGTCGATCCGGTGTTCATCACCAACGTCCCGCCGTCCGTCACCAAAACCAGCGAGGAGGAGGTATTGTTAGACCGTCCCTGCAAGGTGATGTTGTTTCCCAGCGCCAGCGTTACGCCGCTTGCCACCGTAAAGAGAGAACCGTTTGAACTCAAGCTGACCGTCCGTTCCACGCTCCCCCCGTTAAGGGTTATGCGTACATTCTTTCCACTGTAGGAAAGCGTCTTTGGAGCGATGGTCTCATTGTTCTTTAAGGCGATGGTATAGTCGCCGCCTTCCATCGCGTTGCTGGCGATCCATGTTAATGATTCAGCAAGCGAGAGATCGGAAGGCAGGGATGCCGCCGTCCAGTTGGCGTACACCGTTATATTACCAGTTACTGTAGTTGAGGAGGTGAACTGCGATCCGCCGCCGCCGGTTGACGTGTACCAGCCGCCGAAGGTGTACCCGCTCTTGGTTGGATTCGAGGGCATTGAAGACCCCACCGAACCGCCGATTAGCGCCGTCTGCGTCTGCGTTGCGCTTCCTCCTGTAAAACTCCCCCCATCCGCGTTGAATGTTACCGTGTATTGAGCTTGAGCCGTCCACTTGGCGTATAGCGTTATAGTTGCGGTGACCGTGTAAGAAGAATTCGCGGCGTACGAAGTTCCCGTGCCAGACGCATTCGTATTCCAGCCGCTGAAGGTGTAGCCGGATTTTGTCAATCCGCTTCCGCTCGCGAGCGTTACGCTTGATCCGGCGTTCACCGTCTGAGAAGAAGGAGTCGTCCCGCTTCCTTGATTGGCGTTGTATGTCACCGTGTATTGAGTTTGAGCCGTCCACTTGGCGTACACGGTTATATTCGCGGTTACCGTAGTGGAGGAGGTGAACTGCGATCCGCCGCCGTTGCGTGACGTGTACCAGCCGCCGAAAGTGTAGCCGCTTTTGGTTGGATTCGAGGGCATTGATGACCCCACCGAACCTCTGCCATTTACCGTCCGCGTCTGCGTCGCGGGCGTCCCTCCATCCGCGTTGAATGTTACCGTGTAATACGTGGAGTCGTCTTTTGATCCCTCCGGTCCCTCAGGGTGAAAGAAATCCTTGCATCCCGCGAATAGCAACAGCGCCGCCAAGAGCGCCGTTGAAAACGCCGTCTCCGAAAAGCGCCTTTCAGGTCTTTTTTTATGTATATTGCTTTTCATTTTTCATTATCCCTTTTAAAACTTCAGCGTATACGACAACCGCACCGCCGCGCCGCCGCGTTCCGCAGGCACAACCGCCAGACGCATCCCATCCATAAACTCGGCGAGAGAGTGGTTCTTGTTGTACACTGCCGGGCGAATAAACCCGTAGAGAACCGCGAAGCCCACGACTCCAAGCCCCACGGCTCCCGGAATGCCCGCGAGATTGTCATCATACGAAAGTGTAAGCTCCCAGACAATGAGACCCGCCGCGGCGCCATACGACAACAGTGTTGTTATCCCGCCTCCGGCGTCTCCCTGAATAAACGAGCCGAGTCCAAGCGCCAGATTCAACACGCCATATCCGAACACGGCTCCGCCGCTTGATTTCTTCATGGGTTTCTCCGCCTTGCCATTTGAGTCATCGTCCTCAGCCGTTCCAGTCCAAAAAGAAATGACGCGATCACCCGAAACCGCCCCCTCAGCATCGGCCCTGATCGTGTCCAACTCTCCGCCGTCCGGCGCCGCGCCCAGCGAGCTTCCCGTCGCCACGCCGGTCAACTCGCGGGCCAGGCTTTCCATCGCCGTTATCCCGTCGTTCAGCGTCTGATAATTCACTGACCGCCCTATAATCTGCACGCCGGACTCAAGGTTGATGATCGAGGCGTTGAACATGTTTCTGGCCCCAAGCCGCCGCGCCACCACGGACAGCACAAACCGGGGGTTCTCCCCCTTCCCTATGTCCACTATGTTTTCATCCGCCGTTATCCCGCTCGCCTGGGTGCTGTACTCCGTCTGCACCTGCCCCAGCGTCTCTGTCCTCGGATACACCGCATACTTCCCGCTCTTTATCAGGTTGATGGACAGTATCTGCGCCAGCGTGTCCGCGACGCGGGAGTCGATGTTCCCGCCCAACTCCACCGGCACCACCGCCAGCTTGTTCAGCGTGGACGAGTCTATTTGCGTGGCGGCTATGATGTTCCGCGCCATGCCCGGCAACTTGTCCTGTATGTCCTCGATTCTGGCGTAGGTCTGGATGTCGCCCGCTATCTGCCGCAGATCGTCTATCTTCAAAATCGAAATGATCAAGAGATTCTGATTTCCCAGCTTGGCGATGTTGCCGGCGACCACGTACTTGGCGCCGAGTTGCTTTCCAATGGCGGCTATGGTGTCCGGATCCGTCATGCCCGTATCCGTCTGAAACTTCTGCTCATTGCCGACAGCCCGCATGATGCTGGTGCGGGGTATGGGCGCGAACGCCGCGTTCAATTCATTGCTGAACGAGAAAAGCTCGGCTATGGTCTCGCCCTCCTCGCCTGCGCCGCCGGTGAAGGGCAACACCGCGAGAGTGTCCATCCCCACGACTTCAATCGCACACAGCGCCGCCATGAGCGCCGCTATCACCACTCTTCTTTTCATAAAAACCTCCAAATATATAAAGAATGTAAAAAAGAACGGCGGCAGCCGCGAATCTACGATTCGATTGTTTGCAAGCGCCGCCGGCATAAGAGAGCAAATTTGAAACCATTCCACTGCGGATGGAATGTTGGAAACGCCGTTTTTCCCCGTTTGTCTTTGGAAAGCGTACATATATTGTATGGTGTGAAGATGGAAGACGAAGAAATGGGCGTGAGGGTCGCGTCATGAAACGGGGCGTTTTCGATAGAGCGGGAACGCCGGCGGAAACGCCGCTTGACAAATGGGAACGGACACGCAGACGCGGGATACAGAGAAAACGTCGCCGGAATGTGAAAGAAACGCCGTTTACAACGCCGCTTAAAGCGGACGTTTTGTCATAACTTATACGGGGGGGGGGGGGGGCAAGATTTTTGTAACGCTTCTATATCTTTTTATGCAACCATGCAAAACTTTTTGGTCTTTCATTATATATCGCCTAACGCCCCGCATAACGCAGGTTTGCGCCCCTTTTTATGGTATTGAACATCTTCTTTAAGAACCGGCCCACGCCAAAACACAGCGTTTTGAAACACGATTAAACTTTAGAAAGAAGTATACATCGTATTGCTGATGCTTGTCAATATTTCTTCGCCGGATTTTATGGAATACGCCGGATTTGCAAAAATAGGCGCGTCTTCGCCATTGAAGGGCGGGAATATGAGCGGACTTAGGCGTGTCCGCTCATTCGCGCGCCTGCTGTCAATTCCCCGCTGCCAACACTTGCTTTTTAAAAACCAGCCCCGCCGGCATTCCGGCTGTTTCAGGCGTTTTATCCGCCGGCGCGTCCACCAGCACGGTGTCGCCTTCCTTGACGCCGCCCGCGATGATCGCCTTGGCGAGCGGGTTCTCAAGCTCGCTCTGGATCGCCCGCTTCAAAGGACGCGCCCCGAACAGGGGATCGAAGCCCCGATCCGTAAGGAGGATTTTCGCGGCGGGCGTGAGGTTCAGCGCGATCTTCCGCTCAAGCAGACGATTTGCAAGCCGGTTAAGCTGTATGTCCACGATCTTCGTGATTTCGTTCATACCAAGCCGTTTGAACACAACGGTTTCATCAATGCGATTGAGAAATTCGGGCTTGAAGCGTTGTTTTAACAGCTCCATGAGCGCGTCTCTAAGACCGTCGGAATTCTTCGCCTCAAGAATGACATCCGAACCGAGGTTGCTCGTCATAATGATGATCACATTTTTGAAGTCAACAACTCGTCCCTGACCGTCGGTGAGGCGTCCGTCATCCAGAATTTGCAGGAATACGTTGAACACTTCCGGGTGGGCTTTTTCAATCTCGTCAAAAAGCGCCACGCTATAGGGGCGGCGACGTATGGCCTCGGTCAGTTGTCCGCCCTGATCGTAGCCGACATAGCCGGGCGGCGCGCCGATAAGTCGGCTCACCGAGTGCTTTTCGCCGTACTCGCTCATGTCGATGCGGGTAAGCGCTTTCTCGTCGTTGAACAGGAAGTCCGCCAATGTTTTGGCAAGCTCGGTTTTGCCAACGCCCGTAGGACCCAGAAACAGGAAGGAGCCAAGCGGGCGGTTGATGTCCGAAAGCCCGGCTTTGTTCCGCCGTATGGCGTCCGCGACCGCGATCACCGCATCCTCCTGCCCCACGACCCGCCGGCTCAACACCCGCTCCAGTTCCAGATATTTCTGCAATTCGCCTGAAAGCATCTTTGACACGGGTATGCCCGTCCATGACGACACAACGCTGGCTATATCTTCTTCAATCACCTCTTCACGGAGGAAGGCGCGATCTTTTTCATTTTCATTGCCCTGCTTCGCTCCCATTTGTTCGGTCAAAGCCGCGAGTTTCTTTTGGGCTTCCGGTATCATGCCGTATTTGATTTCGGCGGCGCGGTTCAGATTGCCGTTCCGTTCCTGCTGGGCTTCTTCCCGTTTGAGTTCCTCGATCTGCTGCTTCAAATCCCGCACTTGCTGGACATTTTTCTTCTCGCTCTCCCAACGGGCTTTCATGGCGTCCCGTTCAACGGTGATGTCCCCCAACTCTTTTTCCAGTTTCAAAAGGCGTTGCGCGGAAGCCTCGTCCGTTTCCCGCGAAAGCGCCTGCTCTTCGATTGAGAGTTGCAACAGTTTGCGCTCAAGTTTGTCGAGTTCTGTTGGGCGGCTGTCCAGTTCCATCTTGAGACGCGAGGCGGCTTCATCAACAAGGTCAATAGCCTTGTCCGGCAGAAAACGGCTCGTGATGTACCGGTCGGACAGAGTCGCCGCCGCGACAAGGGCTTCGTCCTTGATGCGTACGCCGTGATGCACTTCGTACCGCTCCTTGAGTCCGCGTAAAATGGCGACCGTGTCCTCAACCGAAGGCTCCGCTGTGTAGACCTGCTGGAACCTGCGCTCAAGAGCGGCGTCCTTCTCAATGTACTTGCGGTACTCGTCAAGGGTGGTTGCGCCGATACAGCGCAATTCTCCCCGTGCAAGCGCGGGTTTCAGCAGATTGGAAGCGTCGGTCGCCCCTTCTGCGGCGCCGGCGCCAACAAGCGTATGCAGTTCGTCGATAAACAGGATGATCCTGCCCTCCGAAGACTGCACTTCGTGGATCACGGCTTTGAGCCGCTCTTCGAATTCACCCCGGAATTTCGCGCCCGCGACCAGCGCCCCCAAGTCCAGCGCGAGCAGTTTCTTGCCTTTCAGACCTTCCGGCACATCGCCCGCGACTATACGCCGCGCAAGCCCTTCCGCAATAGCCGTTTTTCCCACGCCCGGCTCTCCGATAAGAACAGGGTTGTTCTTGGTGCGCCGTGAAAGCACCTGCATCACACGCCGAATTTCCTCATCCCGCCCAATGACCGGATCGAGTTTTTCCTGACGCGCAAGCGCGGTCAGGTCGCGGCAGTACTTGTCAAGCGCCTGATACTTGTCTTCCGGGCTTTGATCCGTAACGCGGGTGTTGCCACGCACCGCTCTCAACGCCTCAAGAATGGCGTTTTTGGTGACGCCGGCGCGCACCAGAAGCTCGCCTGCCTTGGCGCCGCTTGCACTGCCGCTTGCGCTTATGGCGAGCAACAAATGCTCGGTTGATACGAACTCATCCTTGAGCGTCTCGGCTTCAGCTTCTGCCTTTGCCACAACCTTTCCGGCTGCCGAGGAAAGGTACAATTGGGCGGCTTCTCCATATATTTTCGGATTTTTCTTCACAAGCTCGCTGGTATCAGCGATAAGCTGCTGGACATTAGCCCCGATCCGTTCAATGATAGGCGCGGCGACGCCGCCTTCCTGGGCGAGCAACGCGAGCAGAATATGCTCAATTTCAATTTGCGCATGATCCCCTTTCTGGGCGATGACGGACGCCTCGTTGAGCGCGTCCTGCGCTTTAATGGTAAGTTTGTCGTAATTCATAAGAAAAAGATACAAAAAATGGGAGTGGTTGGCAAGAGAAAAACTACGCCAATTGCGCCCCAGTTTCTTGCCACAAGGGGCTAAAGTTGACCAAAGTTGGTGTCAGACACTCACTCATCATGGTGTCAGACATTAAAATACAGGCGCCAAATATTTTCAGCATGGCAAGTCGAGTCGGTGTCAGGCATCATTAAAGCAATTCGCATGACAATCCCCTATTATAGGTATGAGAAGTTTGCGAACACTCCACAACGGAGCGACGTATCATGTCACGTCGAAAATAGACCATGACGACATGAGCCTGCTTGAGCCGCGATTCAAGACGCTCTTCCTCTCCTTCGTCGAAAAGGCGAAGCGGAAGTTCCATTTCCGCCTATGGGATTTCTGTATTATGGGAAACCACATTCATTTTTTGATAAATCCGGGTAAAGGCGGGACTTTATCAGAAATAATGCAATGGATAAAGTGCAATTTCGCGAAAGCGTGGAATAAAGAGCATGGGCGGAAAGGGCATGTATGGGGGGAGCGATTCTATTCGCGAATAATCAAGGGGATGGCGGACTTTTTGCGGGTACGGGAGTATATAGCTGAGAATCCGGTAAAGGCGGGGCTTGTGGAGCAAGCCTGGGCGTGGGTGTTTGGAAGTTTATATCACCGGTTGCACCGGCTGACCAGTTTATTAGACGATGTGGTGTCAGACACTTTTGACTGAGTTAAATCCTCCGATTTTTATAAAAAATAAAAAGCGCCTCCACCATGAGAGGTTTGAAGGCGCTTTCATTAAAAGTTCAGAAATAGAGACGGCGCTATTTTATTGTATTTTGGTTTTCTTTTGTCGCAACCGTTACACCGGTATCATTATCTTTCGGTGAAATTGTCTTGCCATTATAAGCGTCAACACCAGCCTGTAATCCCTGATAACCCATCTCATAGGGATTCTGCACCATTGACGCCTGTAAAATATCGCGGTCAACCAGTGATTTTGTATCCGCAGACCAGTCAAAACCAACTTCTTTAACCCGACCCGTCAAGCCTCTCTGGGCAATAGCGTTGCCCACGCCAACGGTTGAACCTTCATTGCAGGCATAGAAACCGGCAAGATCAGGATTGGCTGTAAGAAAATCCAAGGCTATATTCAGCGCCTTTGTCTTATCGCCATCTGAATACTGGGTGCCAACGATGGTAATGCCCGGATATTTTTTTGCGATTTGGTCTTTGAAGTCGTTCTCGCGGGTCATCGTTGTTCCCGCTCCGGCCTGGGCGTTTACAATAGCGACTTTACCGGTCTCCCCAATCAGACTCGCCAGCGTATCGGCGGCTGTACGCGCCGCAGCTCCGTTATCGGTCGAGAAGAAGGCGTCATAGCTCGCCGTTGAAACCGCAGAGTCAATAATAATCACTTTGACGCCCGCTTTTTTTGCCTTTTCAACACCGGGCGAAAGCGCGTCTCTGTTGAGCGGCGCAAGCAAAATGACATCAGATTTTTTGGTGATTGCGTCTTCCACCATCTGAAGCTGAACTGCGGCGTCCACCTTGCCCGGAGGCGCGTTAAACGTCAACTCCACATTGCCAAGCTCATCCGCCTTTGCCTGAGCGCCGGCGCGCACCTTAAGCCAATGCTCGTCAATCGAATCCATCGTGATAAGCGTCACCTTGATTTTGCCGTTTGACGCATCCTGAGCGTTTCCATTCGCCCATAATGATCCCGAACAGATCAGCAACACTGACGCTGCCCATAACACACAAATCCCTTTTTTCATACAATTCTCCTTGTAAAAATAGTTTATATTAGCAAACCTTTCGGCGCGCTACCTGGTTTATCCCCCCCCCCCCCCCATACGAATTTAATCCTTCCGTTTTATTTTATCAAAGAATACAGAACCTGCGATAACGACGCCGATTACAATTTTTTGGATAAATGGAGATACGCCAATAAGGTTCAATCCGTTGCGCAAAATGCCGATTATGAAAGCTCCGATAAAGGTTCCGGCTATGGAACCTTCGCCGCCCAACGTGCTTGTACCGCCTATAACCGAAGAAGCCACGGCATCAAGCTCGTAGCCGTCACCCGCCGCAGGTTGCGCGGAGACGATGCGCGCAGCCATGATAAGACCCGCAAAAGCCGCCAGCATCCCCGAAAACACATAAACAAGTGTCAAGGTTCGCTTTGTATTCACACCGGAAAGACGCGCCGCGTCAAAATTGCTGCCAAGAGCGTAAACATGACGTCCAAAAGTTGTTTTTGCAAGGATAAAGCCGAACAATATTACCGTTGCAAGCATCAGAATCACGGGAATTGGAATAGGTCCTATCGAATCAGCTCCTATCTTGGTAAATGACTTTGGAAGTCCGCCTATAGGGATTCCCTGTGTCAGCGTCAGGCACACTCCGCGTATCGCCGTCATAGTGCCCAGCGTTGCGATGAACGGCGGGATTTTTCCATAGGTGACGAATATGCCGTTTATCATGCCGACAGCCGCGCCGCTCAGCAAACCGAGCAGACCAGCAAGAAACACCGGTACGCCTGACATCATCGCAAGAGCGGCGATCATGCCCGAAAGCGCGATATTGGAACCAATCGAAAGGTCAATGCCCGCTGTTATCATAACATACGTCTGCCCAATCGCTATTATCGCGATTACGGCGGTTTGCGTAGCCACGGTAAGCAGATTGCCCACTGTAAAAAAGTACGGCCGCGCCAAAATAGCGAACGCGATAAACAGAATGGCGAATCCGCTCAATGTTGAAAGCTGTTGTTTTAATCCCCGTGAAATATTCAATTTTGGCAGTAAAAGTTTTGTCGTCTGCATGATGTGTCCTTTATGCGTACTGAGTCGCATACTTTAAAATTTCTTCCTGATTTGTATTTTTTGTTTCAAGATTCGCGGTAATGCGCCCGTCGCACATTACTAAAATACGATCCGACATACCCAACACTTCCGGCAATTCCGATGAAACAAACATCACGCCGATTCCCTGTTTTTTCAGTTCATTGATGATGTTATAGATTTCAATTTTGGACGCGACGTCAATTCCCCGCGTCGGCTCGTCAAAAATTACAACTTTGGCGTTCCTCATCAGCCATTTGCCCACAACCACTTTTTGCTGATTTCCGCCGGAAAGGTTTGCGACGCACTGTCCAATGCCGGGCGTTTTTATTCTCAGCGCATCCTTCATTTTCGTCGCTTTTTCCGCCTCTTTTCCACTGTTGATAACACCGAAGCGTGAAATAAGCTCAAGGCTAGGAAGCGTAATATTTTCCGCCAGAGTCATTTTTACACACAGACCGTCTTTTTTACGGTCTTCGGGAATACAGTAAACGCCTTCTTTTATAGCGCTTCGCACGTTTTTTATGATGATTTTTCTGCCTTCCAAAAAAATTTCTCCCGCGCTCATCTTGTCCGCGCCGGAAACAGCCCGCGCCGTTTCGGTCCTTCCGGCTCCCATAAGGCCGGCCAGCGCTACAATCTCGCCCCGGTACAATTCAAACGAAACGTCTTTTACGCCCACACCCTGGGGCGAAGAGAGATGTCTTACTTCAAGCGCTTTTTCGCCGCGTGAAACGGTGATTTTTGGGAATTTTTCGTTAAGGTTGCGCCCCACCATATAACTGATAATTTCTTCAAGGCTGGTTTCCGCAAAATCAAGCGTTTTGATATACTGTCCATCCCGCAAAATTGTTACGCGATCAACGATTCGGGACAATTCTTCGAGCCTGTGCGAAATATAGATTACGCCGCAACCTTCGGACTTTAACATTCTTATAACATTGAACAAATCGTCAATTTCTTTATCGGTCAGCGCTGATGTCGGCTCATCCATGATGATGACTTTTGCATTCATCGAAAGAGTTTTGCAAATTTCAACCATCTGCTGTTTTGAAACCGGCAATTCACGCACCAGCGTATCCGGATCAACATCAAGTTTAAGCGTATCAAGATATTTTTTTGCCGCGCGATTCTGTTTTTTTCTGTCCGTTATACCAAAGGATGCAATTTCACGATTCAGATAAATATTTTCCGCCACACTAAGATGGGGGCATAGATTCAATTCTTGATGTATGATGCCTATGCCCAGCCGTTGCGCGGACAATGGCGTTAAATCGCCAATCGGCTCGCCATTTATATACAGGTCGCCGACATCGCGGGTGTATACTCCTGAGATTATCTTCATCAGGGTAGATTTGCCCGCGCCGTTTTCACCCAGAAGCGCGTGAATCTCGCCTGCACATAGATCAAAATGTACGTTTTGCAGAGCGGGGACGCCGGAAAAACTTTTTGAGACATCCTCCGCTCTGACTAACAAATTATCTTTCATATCATTCCCTGGCATTAAAGAGAATCTGGTTGCATAATGTGACATTTAAAATGCCGCGCCGAACTTCTGGCTCGCGTTTGTTGCACGGAAGCTCGTCCGCTCTATCCCTTGCTTGCATAAGTCAGCGCCTCTTTAACTATTGCAGTATGACACGTGTTTGTAGAGATGTCAAGCATTTTTTTTACATTTTGTTAAAAAATTTATCGTTATATATTTTACTACTTTTAACAACTTTTTCCAAAATGTGAAAAATATCTTTACAAATTGTTAAAAATATGATAGCATATAGTATGGCTGGCATTAAATCACGTATCATTTGCAATGATCTGTTGCGGCGCATTACATCCGGAGATTTAGCCGGCGTATTGATGTTGCCTGCGGAAACCGAATTGGCATCGTCGTATTCCTGCTCGCGCCCCACAATACGAAAGGCGTTAGCGGATCTGCGGCAAGCGGGTTATATTACAGGGGCTAAAGGTTCAGGATCGTACATCACAAACCCCGGGCGGTTTCCGCCGAAAAGCAACGCCGAAACTTTTTTTGGCATAATATTTCCGAACATGGGTCCGGAGTGCTTTTTTGACCTTCTCTGCAATACCCTTGCCCGTTGCGCCTCAGAAAAAGGCTATTCCCTTGTATTCGGAGGTTATGTCTCGCCGAAATCCGAGATGCTCAAATCGGATATTATACAGATCTGCAACAGATACATAGCGCAAAAAATTAAAGGGATTTTCTTCTCGCCGTTTGGTTATCATGCAAAAAGCGATCAGATTAACAAGGAAATCATATATTCGTTTTCAAGCGCCGGTATTCCGGTGGTATTGCTTGATTCAAATATTGAACGCTATCCGCTTCCGAATGAATTTGACCTTGTATCGTTGAATCACATACAGGCTGGATACGTAATCACGGAGCATATCATTCAGTGCAATGTCAAACGCCTTTTTTTTCTTGCCCCGCCCAATTCACATCATTCGGTTAGACTGCGGCTCATGGGTTGCCGGGCCGCCATGATTGACAATCATATCATGTGGGACGAAGATATTTTTGTTGAAATGGAACGGGATGACATTTCCTGTTTGTCGCGCTTCATCAGTGAAAAAAAACCGGAGGCTATTCTTTGCTCAAACGATATGACAGCTATGAGTATAATGCAGTCGCTGGAAAAACTTGGGAAAAAAATTCCTGATGATATTATGATTGCGGGGTTTGACAATCTAAGCAAGGTGATGCTGTTTTCACGCTTAATCACCAGTATAGACCAGCCTGTAGACGATATATGCCGCGCCGCTCTCAACCTCATGGTTGAACGTATGGCGGACCCGCATAAATCCGTATCCCACATAACTTTTTCGGGAACGCTCGTGACGGGCGAGTCGACGATCATAGCGCCGTGCAAAAAGCCCCTGCCTTAAGCCCGTTGCGCTTGCAGGTTTTTGCGTCTTTTTTAGAGCTAAAAAAGGCGCAAAAATCCTGATAAATAGACTCTTTCTACGGCAGGGAAGCGTGCGATTCGCGGGCGCCTGCGCCGCATGTCAGCTTCGGGGCATCGACCGGCGAATCTTCTTTTCAGCGAGTTTCGATAAAAGCAGAAACACAAGCGCCGCCAGAATAAAAATTTGATGGCGGGGGGCGGCTTCTCTCTTGTAACTGCTGACGCCGGTATCAGGAGCCAGGGATTTGATATAATTGGCAAGCGTCCGCGCCGCGTCAGGAGCGTTGCCGTCAATGAAAACGCCGCCTGATCGTTCCGCGGCGTTTCGCAAAGCTTCCGTGTCGCGGACGCTGACAATCACCTCCCGCTCCACCGCAGGCTCGCCGGTTTCACGGTCTAGCGTGATTCTTTGAGGAACAACGCCGCCTTTTTCTGTACCGAAACCTAGGGCGACCACGCTGACACCTTCGTTCCGCGCCCTGTCTACCGCGACTTGAAGCGAACCGGAGAGGGATTCACCGTCTGAGAAAAGCGCGATAAGGCGTTTCGCCGGAAGGGAAGAGAGGAACGCTCCGCTTGAAGCGTCAATGAGGCTTTCAAGGTTGGTGCCTGTTCCGGTCTGGACGCCGGTTAAGATGCTGTCGAGGAAAATTAGTACGGCGTTGATGTCCCAAGTAAGAGGCAGCGCGAGAACGCCTCTGCCTTTGCCGAAAGCCGCCCCGACGCGCGCGTTTCCCACGAGTGCGACGGTTTCCCGCGCAACGGAAACCGCTTTTCCAAGCCGGGACGGTTCGATGTCGGCGATCTCCATGCTCCTTGACACGTCAAAGGCGAACACCACGTCAACTCCGCGCTTGTATTCTACAACTGATCGCGCGCCCCAGCGCGGGCCGGCAAGCGCGATGATGACGCAACAGAGAAAAAGCGTGAAAAAAACAGTGGAAAGTACAAAGCGCGTTTTGTGTTCTTTTTGCAGGATATTCAGGAGATACAGTATTTTTCCGCGTCTATGGCAATGAATCGCCTCAAGAACGACAAAGGGGATGAGGAAGATAAAACCGGCGAGAACAATGGGCGCGTCAAATGTCATAGAAAAATCCCCGCGATATAGCGTCGAACAAGGCGAGCCGCCGCTATGAGGAAAACCGCTGTTATGACAAAAACCGAATGTACGGGCTTCGTTTTAGTTATTGACCCGGAGCGTTGGACGCTCAATTCCCGCTGGTCGAACAGGGCGAACGCTTCAGTGAACGTATCCGCAGACGGCGCGCCGATATAGGTTCCATTTCCCCTGCTTGCGATTTGTTTCAGCTTTTCAGGATCAAAACGGGATTCAAAAAGGCCGGTTCTTCGCGTCTTTGTAAAAGGATCGATGTAATCAATGGGAATTTCTCCGCTTGATCCAACGGCGATGACCCAAAGATCGACTCCAAGATCAGGGAAAATGCTGGCGGCGGTCGCGGGGTTTATTGAACCCGCGTTGTTTTCGCCGTCCGTGATGAGCGCCACGGCTTTTTTCGCCGCGTTTGAACCGCTGATGTGCAGCCCCGCAATGGCAAGCCCCAAGCCAAGCGCGGTGCCGTCTCCCAATTCGCCGAGCCTCAAGGCGTCAAGACGGGAAAAGAGCGCCTCACGGTCAACAGTCGGCGGCACGAGGAGGCTTGCGTCTTTGCCCACCGCCACCAGCCCTATATTGTCCGAAGGGCGTCGCTCCGCAAAATCGCGCACCATGGCTCTGCTCGCGTCAAAGCGGTTTTTGTTGTTCATGTCCAGGCACGCCATGCTGGGGCTTATGTCAAGCACAAAAATAATATCCGCGCCCCGCGAAAGCCACACGGTCTGGCTGGACAGGAAGAGAGGTCCCGCCGCCGCGACAAAGAGTAGCAATGCGCCGATGCGTTCGGCAACGCCCAACGCTTTTATAAACAATGAGAAACTGTGCGGGGGCTTGAACGGCGTACCACCCGGAGGACCAAGCGGCGCGTCTACGACGAGCGCGTCTTTTATCAGACGGGAAAGAAACGGAAGCGCAATAATGGTGAGAATTCCCGCAATGACAAGGAAGGGACGCTCAAACGCCATGCTTTTCTCCCGGCGCCGTTTTGTCCAGAGTGGAAATATAATTGTACACATCGTCAAGCGCGCCGGTTATGTCCGATTGTGAAACGCTTTCCACATTGAAGCGCAACGTGTCCCACCGGCGGAACATGAGGAACAGCGGCGTTCCACGCTCCAAACCGGCGAATTCCGCGGCGCTCATGGCGAAGCAGTCGACGCCGGTAAAACGGGTCAGGAACCGCCTGAATTGCGCGGCAAGGATGTCAAGCGCCGCGCCGTCTTTTTCCGGTTGTTTCCGCGCTTTTGCGATAAAACTCTTCATGGCGATGACAAGATACCGCTGAAAAAGCCTTTTCCGTACGTTTACAAAGCGGTTCGTCCAGAAGAGCCGCAATCCAATGCCGAAAATCAGAAGCAAAATGACTATAGTGACGCTCCCATAGATGAAACTTGTGGTGCCAGGCGCCAAAAGCGGCGCGGCGGGCGCGGAGAGCGTCATAGAAGACGGATCCAATATGGAAGCGACTGTAGCTTTCAGTCCGGTGAAGTCGGGGAATCCCGGCGCCCGTATCACCGGAAACGTGATTTCCCCGGGCGCATACGCGGTGAATTCAACGGCAAGTTGGGCGCTGTCTCCTTTGCGTTCAAGGGTTATTTTGTGCAACACAAGATCATCGGACGTTTCCGGCGCGTCAATGGACTTTGGCTGAAAATCCGCGCCCGCCTTTCCCAGAGGCGCGACCAGCATCGCCTTGTCTCCCACAAATACGGTCTGGGGAATGAGATAGGGCGTATCGGCGGCGTGAGCAAGGAGCGGAATCAGAACAAAAAACGCGTAGAACAGCAATTTGTTTTTCCCACTCCGGCTTTTTGCGCTGGAATATGCGAAATCCATCACCGCCTCCTGCTTTTGAAAAAGCGGATAAAAGAAGCCGCCGCATCCTCTTTGGTGGAAAGCTCAAAAGGCGATGCGCCGGCGCGTCTTGTGATCGCCTTCCATGCGTCCCCGCGCTCCCTGTGCCAGTTCTCCCACGCGGCGCGGAAGGAGGCGAATGCGGTCGGCGCATGGATTTTTGCTCCTGTCTCAGGGTCTTCCATGACGACAAGCCCCGCATTATAAAGAATCGCGTCAAGTGGATCCGTTATCCTTATGGCGACGACATCGTGTTTCCGGCAGAGTCTGCCCAACTCTTGCTCCCAGTTCATGCAAAAGAAATCGGATATGACAAAGATGAGGCTGCGCCGTTTCAGCATACGTTCCAATCCGGCAAGCGCCGCGCCCAGATTGCTGCTTCTTTCTTCGCCTTTTGGGTTTTTCTCTTTTTTTTCCGGCATACCCCCGTATTTCGCGTATTTCCCGTCCGCCTCCATGTCAATGCCGCATTCCCGCAACGCGCCGGTGATGACCGCGAGCGTATGGGGTCTGCCCTTGCCCGCCGGAAACATTCTGGAAATGCCCGTGTCGAAAAACACGGATCCAAGGCGCTGTCCGGAATGTTCAGCGGAAAACGCAAGCAAAGCTGCGGCTAAAACGGCTTGCTCCGATCTCTTCATCACGCTTCCGCAATGCATGGAGGCGGAACAATCAAGCGCTATGAAAACCGAGAGTTCTCTTTCTTCGCGGTACATTTTTACATAGGGAGTGCCGAACCGCGCGCTTACATTCCAGTCAATGGAGCGAACGTCGTCTCCCATTTCGTAGCGCCGAACCTCGTCAGCCTCTATGCCCTGCCCCCGAAACACGGAGCGGAAGCCGCCCGCCAAAAGGTCTTCCGCCAAACCCGATGCGACAATGGGAAAGGCGGTGATCTTTCGCAAAAGCTCGTGTCTAGTCATTTTCGCGTTTCGGAACGGTTGAGGAACCCGAACATGCTCCCCAGAAAGCCTCCGACTATGTGGGCGAATTGTGAAATTGAATCCTGTTGAAATATCTGCACGACTTGTTCTCCCAAATAGAGAATCAACACCAGAATAAACGTAAGCGGAATTTCGCCCTTCTGAATATTGGTAAAAGAGGCGAGAAGGATCATCATAAAAACAACGCCTGACGCGCCGAGCAAGCCGGACGGGAAAAAGATCACGTTGAGCAGTCCGGTCGCAAGCGCTGTGATGGCCATCATAAAAAGGATGTCCGGCGAACCGTGGTTTTCTTCAAGCATGGGTCCAACCAGCAGGATAATTGAGAAATTGCCGATTAAGTGTGTCCAGTCCGCATGTCCGATGACATGGGTAAAAAGGTTGACGATGTTTTTTGGAAAAGAAAAAGCTCCGTGTCCCGGAACCGTAAACCATGTGGCGATGAGATGGGGAGACACAAATTGATTTAAAAGCAACACTCCCGCGCATATAAAAGCAAACGTCAAAACAACAGGCGAATTGTATTTAAGACGCATCAGACCCTCCTTTACTGGGACTTAGATGAATTTCGACCGGACACTAATCCGATACTAGGATTTAGATGAATTTCGACCGGACAATGATCCGATCCAAACACGTCGCTTCGTATGACGGATTTTTCCACGCGGGGCAGGAAGTCCTTGTCAACGCAGTGGTAATCTATGCGCCATCCGACATTGCGTTCGCGCGCGCCGGCGCGATACGTCCACCAACTGTAATGTCCCGCCTCGTCCGGATGAAAATGCCGGAAGACGTCGATGTAGCCGGACGCAAGCCACACATCCATCCACGCGCGTTCTTCCGGCAAAAAGCCGGAATTGCCCTCGTTTTCCGCAGGACGGGCAAGATCTATGTATTCGTGGGCGATGTTGTAATCGCCGCACAGCACGATGTGCCGCCCCTGTTCAACGAGCGCGTTGCAATGCTTGAGCATGGCCGCGCAAAACGCGAGTTTGTATGGAAGACGCGCTCCCCTCTCTTGGGCGTTGGGGAAATAGGCGCAAATCAGGGAAAAATCCGGGTAGTCGGCTTGCAAAACTCTGCCTTCATCGTCAAATTCGCTTAAACCCAAGGTTTGCGTTGCAAGCGGCTCAATTCTGCTAAAAATCGCCGTGCCGGAATAGCCCTTCTTTTTCGCGCTCGCCCAGTACGTGAAATAAGGGGCGCCCGCATTGTCAACCGGATTGAGCAGTTCTTTTGACAACTGCCCGGGATCCGCCTTGGTCTCCTGCAAACAGAGCATATCCGGCGATTCAGTGTGAAGCCATTGCAAAAACCCCTTTTTCTCAACGGCGCGGACGCCGTTTACATTCCATGATAGTATTCTCATAACTCAAGGAGAGTATAAAACAATTCGGGATTTATGACAAGGTTAAAATGTCCTGCGTTTTCCGTTTCCCATTCGTTTCCAATTCACTTCCCATTTTTTTGTTTTTGTGCTACAGTCTCCGCCATGAACAAGAAAGCGTTCCGCTCTGACCTGCTCCTGTTGCTCACTGCGTTTCTTTGGGGCTTCGGGTTTGTAGCCCAGAGATCGGGCATGCGCTATGTGGGACCATTTACCTTTAACGGAGTGCGGTTTTTACTGGGAAGCCTTTCCCTTGCGCCCATTCTTTTTTTCCGCGCGCGCAACGGGTTTGAGGATCACGTCAATACGGCTGGGGCGTACATCCGTTCATGCCTTATTGCCGGAACAATTCTTTTTTTTGCGGTTACGATCCAGCAGATCGGCGTCATGTTTACCACAGCGGGCAACGCGGGTTTTATTACGGGGCTGTATGTGGCGCTTGTCCCCATTCTGGGCGCTTTTTTGGGGCGCAAGACCAGCGTTTTCACATGGATAGGCGCGTTTCTCACCTTGCCGGGCATGTACCTCATCAGCGCGGCAAGCCTTGACTCCGTAAACATAGGCGATGTCATCACGCTCGCCAGCGTGTTCTTCTGGGCGGTTCATGTGCTTTTGATAGACCACTTTGTGCGGCGGAACGATCCGGTGCGGCTTTCTGCGGGACAGTTCACCGTATGCGGTTTTCTCTGCCTGATCTTCACCTTCGCGCTCGAACCGCGGCTGAACGGCATTATGGCGCGGATGTCGCCGGATTTGCTCGAAAAGGAGGCGTTCACCTGGAAAATCCTGCCGGTCCTCATAGCGGATATTGGAAGCGCGATTGCGCGGGCGGACATGCCGTCCCTGTTCAACATACTCACCCCCATTCTCTACGGCGGGCTTCTCTCTGTCGGCGTCGCCTATACGCTGCAAGTTGTGGCTCAAAAAGACGCCCCGCCCGCGCACGCCACGATCATCCTCTGTTTTGAGGGAAGTTTCGCGGCATTGGGCGGCATTCTTATCCTTCACGAGCAGTTGCGGCGATGGACGCTCCCCGGCTTTGCGCTTATGCTCGTCGGCATGCTTGTCAATCAGTGGGAAGTGGTACGGGAGGAGCGCGGTTCGCGGCGTTAAACGCCGCCGTTTAACGCCGCGAACCGTAAAGGTTCGAGCTTGCCGCACGGAGGCTCTTTCACAATTCGAATCAGCAACGCAAAAAAATGGAAAAAGAAAATGGCGATACCTATGCCGCGATTGAAGCGGAAACAGAACGTCTGGCGCAACGGATTTGTATATATGCGCCCCATGACGGTATTTTTAGTCAGTCTAGCAAGTCAATGCCGGAACTGTTTGTTGGACGCCATTCGAAAATCTGTTTTGACAACATAAAAACAATCTACTCTCCTTGTTTGTTAGTCGCGGCGCAAGGGAAATTGGAAAATCATGTATGATTATGCTTCCGGTTCCCTTGCATGGCGAGTTCAAGCTGGTACGGACGAGTTTGCAAGAGCCGTTTCTTTGTGTGGGGCTGAACCTCAATCCACAAAAGATTTCCGAGTTGCTATTGAAAATATATCCTCATGGATTGACTTCGGCGCGCCAACAAAATAACTATGTGGCGGATGCGGATTTTGACATTATAAATGCGTTAAATCGCCTGTTGGCGTGTTTTCCCAATTCCGGAGACACGCAATGTATTGCGCCGCTCATCATGGAGGAAGTTTTAATACGGGCGTTGCGCGGTCCGCTTGGGATTCATATAATGGAAACAGGATTTGCTGATTCAAATGTAGTGAAAGTGATAGCTTGGATCCGCGAAAATTTCGCTCGGCATATGAAGGTTTCAGATTTAGCTGATATGATCCACATGAGCGAGGCTTCTTTTTATAACCATTTTAAGATTGAAGTTTCAGCGTCGGAAATCCGCCTTTCAGCGCCAGAGATTAATCCTATACCCTCATAGCTGGAAACAGTATCAATCACTTGTGCGCTTTCTTAAAGGTTCCGAAGAACGACCGGTTAGCGTCCGGTTATCCACGTATCAAATCTGCATACAACTCCGCGAGGGATTTCCGCAAATGTTTCACCGCGTAATGCTTGCGGGAAAGCACGGTGTTTACCGGGGTATGCGTTTTTTCCGCGACTGCTTTTGTCGGAAGTCCGGCGATTTCGGTAAGCTCAAAAACCGTCCGCTGTTCTTCAGGCAAGTCGTCAAGAGCGGTTTGTATTTCGTCCAAAAACAACCCGCGCAGGTATTCCGTTTCAGGCGTTTCCGCCTCGCCGTACAGAATATCCGCAATTTCGTCAAAGATATAATCGTCCGCTTCTTCGTCTGACACAAGCGGAAAAGGCTCGTCCTTCTTTTTTCTATAATGGTCAATAATCCTGTTGCGGGCGGCGCGGTAGAGCCACGCGGCGGCATTCTCCACCGGCTTCACCATGCTGTCGGCGCGGGCAAGTTCGCCGAATACGTCCTGTAAAATATCTTCCGCGTCTTCAAGGAGGCGCACCCGTGAACGAATGAATTTCAAAAGCCGCTCACGGTAGAGCTTAAACGTTTCG